>JAAEPL010000111.1 GCA_024232675.1 Planctomycetaceae bacterium | reverse complement strand
CGGGGCTCAATCTGGTCAAAAACAAGGTTGCTGATCTCTCGGGCACTGAGGCGTCCGCTACCAGCCATGGCGTTGAACCCATCACTGTAAACGGCAGGCGCCATTCGTCTCAGGTGATTACCCACCGCGCCCCATGCGGGGTGTTCCGCATTGTTCTCACGCCCGTCGATGGAACGAAACCTTACCACCGTTACGGGAGGCCTTGGCTTGGATGGAACGTGCCGAGGATCTTGCGGAAATGGATGCTGTCCGTGGAAGTGCAGACGAGTCCGCGTTTCCCGCTGCTGGGCCCGCACAGGACTGATGAGTACCTGGGTTACCCCGCTCATGAAAAGCAACATGACCGCAATTCGCAGTGATAACCGAATAGAATGGGGTTTTTGCATGGCGTCACCTCTCTTTTAAGACGATCCAAAAAATAATGAACACAAAAACAGCAACCGATAACGGGTGGCTGATTTCTACATTTGCATTCATACTTAAGAAACTGGATTATTTGTTTTCTGCCATGTAGATATCGCGGCCTGCAATTCGTTTAGAAGAATAGATTGCCAACCCAACATGCAAACTCAAACACCCGATCGGGATGCCCAAGCCGCCCTGCTCTTAAAAGAACTGCGTAACGGAAGAGAGGAGGCGTACGTTGAGTTGTTTGATCTCTACAGTCAACAACTGTTAAAGATCATTCGCTTTCGACTTAGCCGACGCTTGGCGACGCGAGTCGATCCGGAAGATGTTTTACAAGAAGTCTTTTTGGCCGGTCAAAAAAGAATTGACAACCTCGTGGCCTCGCCCACGGACAGCTTCCTAATTTGGGTACGCATGATTTTACGGCAAACCATTGTAGATTTAATTCGTTATCACCTGGGTGCGCAAAGAAGAAGCGCAAACCGGGAAGTCAGCAACGCTCGCAAAATATACACTTCCGACGAATCGTTTTCGATGGCCTCCCGACTAATGGCCAACACCGCTTCGCCCAGCGCTGTTTTTTCAAAGAAAGAAATGATTTCGCGAGTTGAACAATGTCTGGAACAATTAAGCCCTAACGACCGCGAAATTATTGCACTCCGGCACTACGAAGAACTTGGGAACAAAGAAGTAGCCGAGGTTTTGGGTATCGCCGAAAAGGCCGCCAGCATTCGCTACGTGCGTGCGTTGGCAAAACTTAAATCTGCATTAGCCACTGTGACTCATCCTGATGGCACCCATCCGGGATTCATCTAAAACAAGAAAACCATTCAGCGAAACCTGCCTGCAACCCAAACTTTTCCCCGCCCAACAACCGTCTATGGCCCCATGAGCAACGAGCAGCATTCCGGCGAACTTGAATTTGACGACCTGTTGGCTCAATACACCGAACGGGTTCGCAACGGTGAGAAACCACCGATCATCGATTACCTAAACCGGTATCCAAATTTGGCGGAAGAGATCAATGAATTCTTCCCGGTCATCATGCAGCTGGAAGAAGGAAAAAACGAGGCCGAATCGGAGGAATCTGCAGGTCGCTGGAAATTCCCCGTCATCGAAAAACTAGGGGATTACTTACTGGTGCGCGAAATCGGTCGCGGCGGCATGGGAGTCGTCTATGAGGCTCGACAATCTTCGCTGGATCGGCGTGTGGCCTTAAAAGTTCTCAAAGAAGAATTGGTCGATGACCCCAAAAACCTCGCCCGCTTTCAAAGAGAAGGGCGGATGGCCGCCATGCTGCATCACGCCAATATCGTACCCGTGCTGGGAACCGGTTCGGAAAAGGGCTCTAACTACATCGTGATGCAGATGGTCGAAGGCGTGGGGCTGGACCGTATTATCCACCTGATGATTGGAGAAGACGATCCGGCAGGGCCTGACACCATGTTTGAGTCAGCCGATCCCCCGCCGCCGCAAGACGAAGTTCAAAAAATCACAGTGCAGTCCCTGTTAGATGACGCTGGGACCAACATGGATTGGCGAAAATTTGCGGCCATGTCCTGCCAGATCGCAAGCGCGCTTTCGCATGCTCACCAACAACAGTTGATCCATCGAGACATCAAGCCATCTAATCTGATTGTGGATCGCCAAGGCAAACCATGGGTGGTTGATTTCGGACTCGCCCGAAATTTCAATTCCGGTGACGACTTCTCTCGAGTTGCCGGTACGCCTCGTTACATGGCCCCCGAACAAATGGTGGGAAATGCGACCGCCCAAAGCGACATCTTTGGCTTGGGCTTGTCGCTATACGAATTGGCTAGTCACACCCGGGTTTATGAAAACTCTGCAGAGGACCAGGCTGACTTCCTTCCCGAAAGTAGAAATTCGTTAACACCCCTGAACGAGTTAGTTCCGGGCATCCCAAAAGATCTACATCGCATCTTGATGAAATGCGTATCGCTGGAACCAGACCACCGATATCAAAGTGCAGCGGATTTAACGGAAGATCTCGAACGCTTCCTCGAGAATCGCCCCTTAGCCAACGTACGAGTCTCACCGATCGATCGTGCCAGACGCTGGGCTCAACGCAATCCATCAACCGCCATCGCATCAGCGATTGCCACGATTCTGTTGATCGGCATCGCCATCCTATCCTCGGTCAATTACTGGAATCAGCACAACCAACTGGTTAAATCCGAAGCGACTCTGCAGGTTTCCATCGACGCGCTCGACACGGTTTATAACCGCTTGGCACCAGACGCCGATTCAAATGAACTGTTCTCTTCTGAGAACGCCGAACTCTTAAATGAACTACTGCAATCGTACGACCGGCTGGCACAACTGGATACACAAAACACCGAACTCAAGCAAACGGCTGCCGAGGTGAATTATCGTGTCGGAGAAATTAACCGTCGACTGGGTCGCGGCGATAAGGCCTTAGTCGCGTTTGACCGCTCCATTGAGATCTTTAACGAGCTGCAGCAGCAAGGCGATGATCGAGAAAGTTTAGCGACCGTTCAAATTGCCCGTGGGATGGTTGGCAAGGCACGCGTCAGAGCAGGGTCATCCGAGGAAGGTTTCCAACGTATGCAGGACGCCTTGGATTGGATCGATTTACAATTAATCGCTGCACAGAAATCGGGTAGCGATATCCGAGCCGATCTCCAGTTTGAAAAAGCTCGTGCTCTATTTTACCTGAGCGTGACTCCGCGACGTCCCACGGCAGATTTGGATTCCAACCCTGGGGACGCCTCAGCGAATAAAAATCATCTTTCATCACCCAGCGTACTAAGCCGTTCGATCGTCATACTCGAGCAATGGCAGGAGCCTAAACCGGAGAGGGTTCGAGCACTTTTAGCGAAAGGTTATTCCGCTCGGTCACAACAATTTGATGACCCCGATTTCAACGATGCCATCGCGATCCAAGAGTCTCTGGTATCCGAGTTTCCCGAATCCAAGAAATTTCAAATCACTCTGGTAGAAATTTGGGCCGGCATTGCCCCACAAAAACTGGCTTTCAACGATTTCCCACGTGCCGCAGAAAATCTTCGAGAAGCCGCTCGATTGGCGAAGAACTTTAGCTTGGCCGATGTGAACGTCAACCAGATCGTCGGACGCCTGTACCACAAACTGGCACTGTTTTACGGCAGGCTAAACGAATCGGAAAGCAAGTTCAGCAGGTCGCAAATAGGTACGATGTTGGGCAATAGCGCCCGCAAACCACTCGACCAAGCCATCCTTTATGGCCAGCTCGCGGTTGAATTGGAAGAGCAATACAGAAACATCAAATCCGCGGAAACTCCGACCGCGTCCCCACGCGAGCTAGGCTGGTTACTAAACCTTCGCCTGACACTTTGCAAATTACTGTGGGCACGAAACCTTGGTACCGATCGCCAGCAAGCCTTAAAGATCATTGAGCAATCGCAAGCACAAGTAGGTTCAATCAACTTGTCATCAAAAAAAGGCCGCGCACTGGCCGTCACCCTCAAGCAACTCAGCGAAATACCCCGCCGCTAGGGCAGCTGAACAGGTGCAGTTATGGCAGAGCGGCAATGACATCGTTCAGGTCAGGGTGATCTCCGGCGGCCTTGCCGACAAAGTGAAAACGCAGGATGCCTCCCTTTTCAATCACCATTGCCCCGCCCTGCTGAAACGGGTTGCCCTGAATTCCTTTTTGACGAATCCCCTTGCGCCAGGTCCTCATGAAATACCGTAACGTGCGAAAATTCAAGTTACTGAAAAGATCCCGCCGCATACCTGCAGCTTTGAAAGCGACACGCTGAGGGTCCGCGAGCATTTGATAATCGACTTGAAATTCCTCACAGGCCTTGCGGGCTTGTTCGGCCGTGGCCGGGGCCAGCAACCTCAGCTCGGCATTTCGGTCAAGAATCTTCTGATAATAGTCACGCAACTGCATGATTTGCTCGCGGCAGAACACTCAGCCAAAGTGCCGGACGAAAACGAAGACTACCGATCGGTCCTGCCAAAGATCACCGAGGCGCACCGGTTTCCCGGCAATGTCTTGCACAACCGCGTCCGCCAAACCGAGAACGCTACGCTGCGCGCTTTCCAAGTCGTTAATTCCTTGGGCCATTGTTGTTGCGAACTCTCCTGATTCCTTTGGCCGATCCTTGTATCGCCCCTCGCGGGTTACCCTTTTTAAACGATTTTCCCGGCGGAGCCACCGCGTTGACGGCTCTATCAACGGTTTTTCGGTGGGAAAAACGAGTTCGGCGAACGATCGCAACGGCTGCCGACCGCAAAAACACGATCTCCTAAGTACCGAGCGAGAATCAAGCCACGTCGACAGGCAAAAAAATACGCCCTGAATGGTCAGGGCGCAGTACGTTAATTTGAATTAGCCAGGGGGCGACACGGGCAAGCCCGAACCGTTACCGGCGTCGTTCTCGCAGGCGGGTTGCCTTACCGACTCGATCGCGAAGGAAGTAAAGCTTCGCACGTCGAACGACGGCCGAACGTTTCACTTCGACTTTGGCGATACGAGGGGAGTGAACGGGAAACTTTCGCTCCACACCTTCCCCGGCCACGATTCGACGAACCGTAAACATCTCACGGGCTCCGCCGCCACTACGACCGATAACGGTGCCAGAAAACACCTGCGTTCGCGTCTTTTCACCTTCGTGAATGAGGCAATGAACATCCACGGTATCGCCGATGTCGAATTGGGGAGGATTTTCCTTGAGCGATCCTTGCTCAACTAATTTGATAATATCTTGGCTCATAACTGTACCTGCTTTCCAGGTTCTGCCTTTCAGGATTTTTCTCACAGCGGAAGCAGTGGTTGGTGTGAACCGCCCTTGAGCTTCTTGCGACAAGTTAGTTTGACTCCCCGTCCAATCGGCGTGGGTTTTTCACCATCGCCATTCTGACTGGTCGCCATCGAATGTATTTCTTACTGACCGCTGTTGTCTTTTTCGTCCAACAAATCGGCACGCCTCTGTTGCGTTCGCAGCAAGCTCTGGGCCGCTCGCCACTTTTCAATCTCCGGATGGTTTCCGCTTAGCAGAATTTCCGGCACAGGAAGCCCGCGATAATCGCGAGGCCTCGTATATTGGGGGTACTCAAGCATTCGATTCCCGCGGGAAAACGAATCCTGAATACTACTTTCTTCATGACCGAGAACACCCGGCACCATACGTACCAAGGTATCTACCATCACCATGGAGGCGACTTCGCCACCATTCAAAATGTAATCTCCGATGGAAATTTCCAGAGGTTTCAACACATCGATGACCCTCTGATCAAATCCCTCGTACCTACCACACAGCAACAGAAATCGTTGCTGAACTGCCAGGTCCTCCACCAGCTTTTGATTTAATCGCGTGCCTTGCGGCGTCGTCATCACGACCTGAGCCGGTGTGTCGTCCAATTTCTGGATGGCTTCCACTGCATCTACCACCGGTTCGACCATGATGATCATCCCGGGGCCTCCCCCGTAGGGTCGGTCATCCACCTTGCGGTGCGTACCCTTGGTCCACATCCGTAGATCATGAACCTGAACGTCAACGATTCCCTTTTGAATCGCCTTGTTCAATAGACTTTGGCCCAAGTACCCGGGAAACATATCCGGGAACAGGGTCAAAATGTCGAATCGCATTGCAAGTTACTCTGACTTGGCGTCGGAATCCTCGCCACCCTCAGCCTCGGGTGCAGCTGCAGCAGCTTCCTCAGTTGCTCCCTCAGCAGCCTTGGCTTCGGCAGCAGCAGCTTCTTCAGCAGCTTTGGCTTCGGCGGCAGCAGCTTCTTCAGCAGCTTTCGCCTCTTCAGCCGCTTTCGCTTCCGCAGCGGCCTTTGCCTCTTCAGCTGCTTTGGCGGCAGCTTCCGCGGCTTTCGTCGCGGCGGAGATGGAGTCGGATCGCCGTGTCGACAAACGACCGATCGCTGCTTGCTGTTCTCCGAGGTGCGACCCTTCTGTGCCGTACTTCTTGATTAAGACTCCAACTTTGGGAGTTGGTTTAGCGCCAACGCTCAACCAATAATCAATCCGCTCTCCTTTGAGGATGGCGCGGGCATCGGTCTCACGAACCATGGGATCGTAGGTGCCCAACTCTTCAATCACGCGACCATCTCGTGGTGAACGTGAATCCATCGCACAAACTCGGAAGAATGGACGGTGACGCCGTCCCATCTTTTTCAATCGAATTCTAACTGCCAACTGACTAACTCCTGATTATCAAAGCCCCATTGAGGCAAATATCGTTATATGGAATCCCTTGCGATTGCCCGGGGTGACTATTTTATTTCGCCACGTCAGTGGCGACCTTAATTCTATCAGCTATTTTCTCGTTTTTCGCGTTTCATCTGCCGCATCCGTTTTTGCCGGTCTTTTTGCGATTTCTTGCGTTCCTTCGCTGACAAACGCTTGCCGGTCGACTTTTTGGTCTTGGGCATTCGACTGGACGGGTCCATCATCTTGCTCTGCAGTTCCTGGACCATCTCCATGCTTTCCTTGCGGTTCTTACCCGCCATGCCGGTCAGCATCGGCTTCATCATATCATATTGCTTGATCAGGTCATTGACCTGTTTTGGCTCAACTCCGGAACCTTTGGCAATTCTTTGCCGCCTGGCAACCTGAATTATCTTTGGATTCTGCCGTTCGCTAGGCGTCATTGAGTCGATTATCGCCATTTGGCGTCGAATTTCGGAGGATGCTTCCTCACTTCCCAGCATTTCCTTAAATTCTTTCGGTACACCGGGCATCAACCCAATCATCCGCTGCATCAGGCCGGGTTGGGCGATTTTTTGCATCTGGTTGCGAAAATCGTCCAGTGTAAATTCGCCCTTGGAGAGCTGTTCCTGGAGCCGTTCCTGCTCCTTTTCGTCCATCATCGTTTGGGCTTGGCGAGCCAATTCGACGATATCACCTTGCCCCAAAATACGTCCGGCCATGCCTTCTGGGCGGAATGGCTCCAAGGCATCCATCTGTTCACCCGTACCGATGAACTTGATCGGTACGCCGGTCACATGCTTGACGGACAGCAACGCCCCACCGCGGGCATCGCCATCCAATTTGGTCATCACGACGCCATTGAGCTCCAGTGACTCGTGGAAAGCCGCAGCACTTCGGACGGCATCCTGACCCGTCATTCCGTCGACCACCAGGTAGACTTGGTCCGGATTCAGTTGGCGATCGATGTCGCGTAATTGCTCCATCAATTCTTCGTCAATTGCCAAACGCCCTGCCGTATCAAGGATCACCACCTGATTGCCGTTTTCGTTGGCTTGCTTGACTGCGTTGCGGCAGACCTTGATGGGGTCTTGTTCACCCTTTTCCGAGTAAACGGGAACTCCCAATTGCTCGCCAATCACATGCAGTTGATCGATAGCCGCTGGCCGTTGCAAATCGGCCGCAACTAATAAGGGAGTTATCTTGTTTTGTTTGAGCAGCACCGACAGCTTGCCACAAGTTGTCGTTTTTCCGGAGCCTTGCAGACCACACATCATGATAATGGTGGTGCCGTCTTTCTTGAGGTGTAAAGAGTCATCGACGGGTCCGAGCAACCCCACCAATTCACTATGCACAACGCCGATGAGTTGTTCGTGTGGCTTCAGCGACAACAGGACTTTTTCGCCCATTGCCTGTTCACTTACTCGCTGCATGAAGTGCTGGACAACTTCGTAGCTGACATCCGCTTCCAACAATGATTGCTCAACGATCTTGAGACCGTCGCGCATGTTGGCCTCAGTCAGCTTGCCCTTACCGGACAGCGACTTGAAGGCAGACTTCAATCCATCTTGCAGATTTTCGAACATGGGTACCCTGAGCAATCACCGAAAGACTGCATTTGCAGCCCGCAGAAGCAACTCGCTGCGAATCGGAATGAGCCGACTCCGGGGTTGCGGAGGCCGTCCAGCCGTGCTCGCGACGAGCAAGTTAAGGTTGGGATTTTATCGACCCGAGGCCAAGTTGTAAACGCTATATCGCCAACGACTTGCGACCCCCAAGGAAAGCGGTCTCGAAGTCTAATGCAAAGTCCCTGTATTGCTCACCATTTGGGTTCCCAACCGCTAACCCGACCCGCCAACCGAGCTACTTGCGTGGGTAGAGGAAATGTTGACGAATTTCCTGCTCCGCGGTGGCAATCAGAAAGATGCCAATGATCACTAAAGCGACGATGTGCCAGTAAATACCGGCTGCAATGGCCAAAATTGACATGATTTGCCCCAACCTGGCCGCCACTTGGGTCGCTCGTGTGCTATCCATGCCCATCGCCAGAAACGCCCGCAAAATCCGCCCTCCATCCATTGGGAAAATGGGTAAGAGGTTGATGGCGAATAAACTCAGATTAATCCACAGCAGGGTCAGCCATAAGCTGGCGTTTATTGCCCTTGGGTCGATCGAGAAGGCTTCGCCTCGTATCCACATCAAAAGGCCCAACAAACTGGCGGCTGCCAAATTCGCCAAAGGTCCCGCCAAT
>JAAEPL010000110.1 GCA_024232675.1 Planctomycetaceae bacterium | reverse complement strand
ATGGTGGCTGTGTTGGAAGGCATGGTAAAGGCTTTGGCGGAGCGACGTAGTCTCAGTGACGATTGGGCCGATGCCTATCGCTCAGTCGTGAGTACTTATCTCGGAGACTTGCCAGAGGAATTTAGTTATCAGGGAAAAACTTACACACCTAACTCGTTTGCTGAGGAGATGGGTTTTAACGCTGATGATTACGTCAGCTACACCTCTTATACCCACCATCCTTTTGGTCGCCCTTTTGTGCTGGAGATTCCAGATAACTTTTCCAATGGACTCTTTCAAAATGTTCCCGTAGATCGTCTGGTTGAGATTATCGACCAGGCATTGGAGAACGGTTACACCGTTGCTTGGGACGGTGATGTGAGTGAACGCGGTTTTTCACAGAACCGTGGAGTGGCTGTGTTACCCGAAAATCCCGGTCGTGGTGATGCTTTGACGGTCCCGGGTCCGGAAAAGAATGTCACTCAGGAGATGCGGCAAGAGACTTTCATGAATTGGTCCACCACCGATGACCATCTAATGCACTTGGTCGGAATGGCTCATGATCAACACGGTAATAAATACTACATCATTAAAAACTCTTGGGGCGAAGCTGGGCCGCACAACGGATACATCTACATGTCAGAAGCCTTTGTGCGTCTAAAGACGGTCGCTGTCATTGTGCACAAGGATGGCGTAGCGGCCCCGGTTGTCGTTGAGCCCGCCGCGGTGAGCGAGGAACCGACAACACGCTAACGTTAATTAACGCGAACCTTCCCGCCTGGTAAAACAGGCGGGTTTCTTTTGAGGAATCCTGCCCCATGGTTTGTCACCGTTCGTTCTTGGTTTGTGTTGCCGCTTCACCAGTCTTGAGCGCCCCTGCTTTCGTCGCCGGCCAAGATGCTGCGGAGATCCGCTCGACGCCTACAGAAACAGAATCCAGTCCGTCGGCCCAAGAAGGCCAGTGGTTACCTCTGTTCAACGGCCGAGATTTGGAAGGCTGGACGCCAAAATTCCGCGGTTGTGAACTAGGCGAGAATTATAAAAATACATTTCGAGTTCGTGATGGACTCCTCTCTGTAAATTACGATCGGTATGAAAACGGTTTCGGCAACCGCTTCGGGCACCTGTTCTATAAAGACAAGTTCTCGCATTACCTCTTGCGTATTAAGTACCGGTTTATTGGTGAACAAATCGATGGTGGGCCGGGCTGGGCTTACCGAAATAGCGGTGTCATGCTGCATTCACAGGATCCAGCCACCATGGCAGTCGGCCAAGATTTTCCAGTTTCGATTGAAATGCAGATGCTGGGAGGCGACGGAACCAACGCACGACATAATGCCAACGTTTGTACACCCGGCACCCACATTGAAATGTCTGGGAAACTAATTAAATCGCACTGCCGTGACTCTTCCAGTGACACCTACCACGGTGATGAATGGGTTACGATCGTCGTGGAGGTGCGTGGGGATAAAGTCATCCGTCACAAAATAAATGACAAGGTGGTTTTGGAATACCAGAAACCGCAACTGGACCCTAACGATAAAGATGCCCAAGAAATCATCATCGATGGAAACCTGGCACTGACGGAGGGTTATCTAGCCCTGCAGGCTGAAAGTCATCCTCTCGAATTTGCAGCTGTCGAAATAAAGATCCTGGAACGTTAGTGTTGTTTCCGTTTGTCACGCGGCGCCGCCTTCGTCTCGACGTTTCCTGTGGGCATCGATGTCGGCGTATGCAAAAGATGGAAAGCAAAAAGCTTAGCCGCAACTTGGGTCGTCCCACCTCTGTTTTTTTGGGTGGGATTTCAATTCGAAATCGCAATCTGTGATGTTTTGGTAGGACTATCCGAGGCCAACTTTTTTGTAAAACTCGTTGAGCTTACCGGCTTCAGCTACATTCTCTACGTGGTTAATCTCGATAATCGTTTTGTCTTCACCAACGACGACGCGTTGTTGGCAGCGATGGATGAAGGAATGCCCCCGGTGCTTGAGATGGTCGGTGAAGTGGAGGATGAATTCGTAATCATCGACTTCTTCAATTCCGCTCTCCCCCCAAGCCAATTCATCGAGCGTTTCGCGACCCTCCAGCATGTTCTGTTCGTATGAGTTCGCGATCGCCTCGGCCCCGATTAATTCAATGTCCCCAATGCAATAGGTGCGTTGAGGAGCAAGCAGCTTTTTTAGTTGCTCGAAATAATCCTAGTCGAGTGCTTTTCCAAATTCTTCTGTGATTTGAATTGGTTTCCTGAAGGACCGCATGCTCATGACCAATGCCTCCGTAGGTAAAGGAGTTGAGGTTTAACGCAACAGGTTTGGATGCTGTCAAACAAACGTGTTTTCAAACATGCCATTGCCGCAGGGCGTTTATTGCTCCCTGTTTTTTACGTGCTTATCAAACCAGTCAATCATTTCAGCTTGGGTGTGAAGGACCGATTCACGAGCGCGGTATCCATGGGATTCGTTTGGCAGCATCACCAGTCGCACCGTACCTCCGTTGCCCTTAATCGCTTGGTACATTCGCTTCGATTGCACAGGGAAGGTACCGCTGTTGTTATCCGCTTCACCATGCACCATCAGCATCGGTTCGTTGATTTGGTCGGCGTGCATGAAAGGTGAGATGTTGAAGTAAACATCCTTGGCTTCCCAGAAGGGTCTCCGCTCAGATTGAAATCCAAACGGAGTGAGCGTGCGATTGTAGGCACCGCTACGAGCAATCCCGGCTTGGAATAAATCGCAGTGTGCCAGCAAGTTGGCCGTCATGAACGCGCCATAACTATGGCCACCGACACCGACACGATTTCGATCCGCTACTCCCATTTCATCCGCCTTGTCGATGGCCGCCTTTGCGGCGTCAACGATCTGCTTGATGAAGGTGTCATTCATCGTTTCCGGATCGCCAATGACCGGCATGGTTGCCGCATCCATTACGGCGTATCCCTGCGTCAAAAATGCCAAGTGGCTAATGCCTCGGATGGTAGTAAACCGTGAAGGGCTACCGGAAACTTGCCCCGCGGTTTTGACGTCGTTAAATTCACGCGGATAAGCCCAGACAATAAGCGGCAGGCGTTGCCCCTCCTGATAGTCGGCGGGCAGGTAAAGCGTGGCGGAAAGCGGTACCCCATCTTCACGCTCATAT
>JAAEPL010000109.1 GCA_024232675.1 Planctomycetaceae bacterium | reverse complement strand
TCCATGGGAGTTAGAAATGGTCTTCGCTAGAACAATCCCGCTGGTTTTGCTGGCGATCGCATTTGTTTCACCACCTGAAATTTGTCAGGGTCAATGGGGTGGCTGTCGGCAGGTGAGTTATGAGTACTCCCTTCCGACTCCCACTTTTCATACCCAAATCCTAAGACCGGATCTAATGAATTCGGTACGGCGAATCGCCATTTTAGATTTTGAGAATGGGACACGCGTCCACGGACTCGACAGAAGGGTGCGAACGCTATTCGCAGGCGCTCTACGCTCAGGGGGAAAATACGATGTCGCTGACGTGGGGGCTGCATTTCCACAACCCTGTCAAGTCGAAGCCGTTTTGCGATCGCAATACCCTATTCAAATCCTCGCCGATTGCTGGAGATACTATCGTGCGGAAGCTGTGCTGTTTGCGCGGATCGATGAATTCCAATCCTTCTCGCCTTTGGGTATCGGTTTCACCGCCCATATCGTCGACTCCCAAGACGCCGTTCTGATTGCGACCGTCAATGACTATTGGTCCTTGGACGATCCCGAAATTGCCCGCGCCTATCGCGATTGGTTAAGAAAACGCCATCGGAAATGCAAGGATCTGCAGATTTACCTAAAAAGCCCACGCGAATTTACCGCGTTCGTGATGGACAGAATTTCCCAGGAACTGAAGTAAGCCTGCGAACATCCCCGCATCAGCTTTGCTGCGATGGACTCGCTGGTAGTGAGCTTAGTGAGCTAGGTAAGGATAAATTTTCGCACCTCAAGCTGGATTTCGGCGGCTGCTCTAACTCCCCATTTATCGATTCCACCAAGACCACATTACCGCAATTCCCGCCCGCTCGTTTGGAGCTATACATGGCCCGATCAGCGACCTTGAAAAGGTGCGCCGACAGGTTAGGCAGAGGTTCCTCGACCGCACAGATAGCCGCTCCAATGCTAATGGTAAGCGGCTTGTCACGGGAAATTGCAGCGGCAGATTCGCTGTGAATTGCCTCGCAGACTTCATCCATCGCCGCCTGTACCTGTTGGGGGTCCGCAACCTTCGCGATCACCACAAACTCATCGCCTCCATAACGTGCGACCAGCGCCGCCTTAAAAATATTTTGGAGTTTACGAGCCGTCCACTTGATGGCTTGGTCACCTACCAAATGCCCTTCCTGATCATTGATGAATTTAAATTTATCAATATCGATCACCAGCAGAGAAAAACTATCCATGCCCGCGCGAGCCAACTGTTCTTCATACTGACCTTGAAAAAAGTCCCGGTTGTAGAGGCCCGTCATTTGATCTCGGCAGACGTGTTCTTCCAAATGAGAGACCAGCTTTTTGAGAATCTGATTTTCTGCCTCCAGACGGCTGGTCACGGCATCCAGTCGCGTTTCACCTTTTTGTTGCTCCTCGATTTGACCGGTGGCGTGTCCAATCAATTGCCCAATCGGTAGCATGCCCGACAAATCCACAGAGAAAATGGTGGCTTTATTTTCGATATCAACATTCACTGAATCCATGACCCACTGTATGTCTCTCTCAGTCATTTGAAAATAATTCGTACAAATGGACTCCAAAGTTGCCAGTGAATTGCCTCGGTTATTGCGACAATAAAAGTCGGCGATAGCGGAACTAGCAACCGCTCCTGCTAATAAATTTATTTCTGGGCTATCACTTTGTTCGCTCAATTCCTCACTCGATAAAACATGGAATTGCGCGACGAATGCAAATTGCTTTGGCAATTTCATTCCAACTAAAAGCTCTCGCCCTATCTCTGCATGCGTGCAGCCTAATCGTTCCTTTTCCAAGTGGTGTAAGGGCAAACATCCTTGGTTGCCTTCGACCACGATATGGTCGTACTCCTCGCCAAATCGATCCAGCATCCACAAGCGTCCGAAATCCATCAACAAACCACAAAGATAGGCTTCCCCGGTTGGAATCTGGCCGCTAATTTCTGCGAATCGCGATAACGCACATGCTTGAATAAACGATTGCTTCCAGAACTCTTTATATTGCGCCGCGCGGTTTTTATTTTTTTTAGTGAACCGGGCCATTTCCGAACCGAGCACAAGACCGGCAACCTCGGAACGCCCAATCCAAGAAATGGCATGTGGTAAAGTCGTTATGGTAGTTCTTGGTTGATAGGCTGGTGAATTAGCGACCTGCAAAAGCGTCGCGGCTAAAGTTGGATCCAAACTTAACTCATGGGCAATTTCCACCAAGGCAACGTCCTCTGCGGTCAGCAACCGAAGGACTCGATTGGCAACTTTTGGAAACGCTTTTAACCACTGATTTCTTTGTACTTCATTAAGCATTTTGCGCTCCGTCAGACAGCAAAAACACGCAACTGTTAGAGAACGGACAGTCTCTTCAAATTTTCGGTCGTTTGGCTTCCATTCTTTGCATCAATCAAGGGAAGCGGGAAAAGACAGACTGGTCCGATCGATCGTCGAAACTGGTGAAAGCTAGTGATTAAGCAAAGACGGCAACGTCGCATGCCCAGAGCATCGTTCGAAAAAAGGGGCAACCTCATGTTTAACGCGACGGCCAACGGATGTTTACTACGCCAGCAAACCAATGATTAACGCGCCAGTAAACTAGCGTTACCGAGTTGCGAGGTGAGAAACGCGCTGGTGTTCTGAAGATTACTAATGCTAGATTCGATACCAACAAACTGGCTGATCAACTGCTGTTGCTTGGATTCGAAAACGGAATTCAAACGCTCTTCGGAAGCTTCGATCCCCTCCAATTGATCCTCGTAAGATTGGATTGAGTTGGCAAACCGCCCATTCTCCTCATCCAAAAGCTCACTGATAAACCCACTCAGCTCGGCGGCAAATCCTCGTGAGACGGTCAAGTCACTTTGATAGGTGCCTGTGATTTGGCTGCTCGATAAAGAGATATTTAATTGCAGACCAGCCGTGCTTGTGTTGTC
>JAAEPL010000108.1 GCA_024232675.1 Planctomycetaceae bacterium | reverse complement strand
GTGGGCTTTTACCTAAGTAAATTTGGAGCCCTCGATGCAGGCCCCGTTTTCGAGGGAGGGGCGTTGGTTGATCTCGGATCTGGCAACCGTCAATTGATGACAGATATCACCGAGGTGGTTACCAAATTGGCCGCCTATGATGGTTATCAAGTCGATACATTCGAACATGCGGACGTAGCATGCTGGACGTTTACAACGGAGCGCATGGAAATAAAAAATACAGTCACCTGGGGGTTCATCAACGAAAGATATCTGGCGATCACCGTTGGTGAGGGTGAGATGCAGCGTTTGATCGGAAATGTAAAAACCGATGCCCCCGCCTGGCTGATTGAATTGCGCAATGAGTTGTCAGTGGATCGAGTTTCCAGCGTAACCTGGCTCAACATCGCGGGTTTTTTAGAAGCGACCCTGCTGTTTGCCGCTGATGAAGGCGCCCCCAATGAGGGCCCAGAGCCGATTTTTAATATCTTGGGTATCGATCAACTTAAGACCGCCGGCTGGATCAGCGGGTTGGACGCCGATGGTTTCATCTGTCGCGGTACGCTTCATGCAGAGGGCGAACTCAAAGGGATTATGGGATTGATTGCCGGGGAATCACTTGAGCCAGAAGTCTTTGAAAAGGTTGCAGACGATCGTATGTTCGTGCTGGGATCTCGAGTTTCCGTGCCAAAGATTTTACAACTCATCCGCGATCTTGACGGCATGGATGAACGATCGGCGGGCCAGGTCGATCAGAACATCGCAGACTTGGGTACTGCGATCGGAATCGATATCGAAGAAGATGTGATCAGCAATTTTGACGAATACGCTTATCTCTATGGTTCGATTAATATTACCAATCCCACCGCAGGCTGGGTTTTGGGAATCGGCATTGCTGGAGAGATGGCGTTTACGGAAACCTACACCAAAATTAACGAGTTTATAGAAACAATCTATGCAGGTTCGGATGCGATGGCTTTTAATGAGTCAGACGTCGCAGGCACCACGGTTTACTCTTTGAAAGATACCAGTGAGTGGGGGTTCATGCCCAATTTCTCATGGGCGTTATCCGAGGGTGAACTATTAATTTCCATGGATCGCTCCACAATTCGCAGGCATTTGCGGCGTGAATCGCTCGCCGATGATGCGTTGGTAAAAGATGAGTGGTTTTCTCGTTGTTTCTCACCGCCGAGTAGTGACGCAGAGGGACCTTTGATAGTCTCCTCCGTCGATATACCTGCGTTGATTGAACTAGGCATGCCGCTGCTGGGCACCTTTGGGAATGATTTGTTTCCCGAGGAGCTGGATTTTTCCATCGCCGACCTGCCCTCAAGTAAGATTTTGACAAAACAGATGAAACCGAATCTGTCAGCGTTATTCCGCACCCCTGAGGGGTTCGAAATCGTGCAACGACAAACCTACCCCGGGGGCACGCCCGGTTCGTTTTTGGGAGGAGCTACCGTCAGTTTGATGCCAGCATTTCTGACAGTACGGAAAGCAGCAAACCGTACCGATTCCGCCAATCGCATGCGACAATTGTTGCTCGCGATGCACAACTACCATGATGTTAACGGTGCATTGCCAGCCCGTTTTTCCCAAGACGGTGACGGCAAGCCATTGTTGAGCTGGCGTGTTCACATTCTGCCGTATATCGAAGAAGGGGATCTATACAGCGAATTTCATCTGGATGAGCCCTGGGATAGTGAACACAACAAGGCTTTAGTGGCGCGTATGCCACAAGCTTTTTCGCATCCGCGAGCGAAATTGGATAGCGGGAAAACGGTCTACCTTGTTCCCACAGGGAATAGCGTCATCCAATCGCCAGAAGAATCGGTCGATGACACCGCTAACCCAACGGGCTTGAAACTGGAGCAAATTACTGATGGGTCAAGCCGAACAGCGATGCTGCTTGAGGCTGACCCAGACAACGCTGTGATCTGGACCCAGCCTAATGATTTTGATTGGAAGGATAGGGAAGATCCGGGAAGTAGTCTTTTCCATGGATGGGGCGATGGCGTAAATGTCGGATTCGCGGATGGCAGTATCCACTACATAAAATTTACCAGTTTGCGGGAAGTCTTCCGGATTCTGATGGAGCCCGATGACGGTGAAGTTGCTCTTTGGTCGGACGACTAGAGAGACGGAGAACGCGCAGGCCATTTCGATAAAACATGCGATTTTGAACGGCACGCCGTGGGTTTCCGGTGTGACGTTTGAATTTCACCGAGAGAACGAATTTCACAAACGTTTGTGATTTTTGTGCCATTCGTGCCGATATGCACGCCTGAAACGTCTCTCCCCGCCGCCTTGAAGTTGGGTATTATTGGGGAGAGGACGCTGGCTGCAAGTTTCAAAGCCGCCTTTTTTTAGGCTTCGAGGTATAATGGAAAAGTGGTTAGGTATTGCGGCCTAGCCTGTTAAAGACGGCCGTCGCGGTGCGATACGGCCCTAGTCGCGATCACTTTTCTTTTCTTTTCTTGATCTCTTCATGAATCGCTATTATTCCAGGCGGTCCCCTGCGACCGTTAGTTCATTTTCTTTTGAGCAGTTAGAGCCGCGGCAAATGCTGGCCGGCAATGTTTCTGCCTACACCGATGACGGTCTGTTATTCGTGATCGGTGACTCGTCCCCCAACATCGTCAAGATTGTTGGGACGGCTCACGGCGTTGAAGTTTCAGGGACCGATACGACGATCAACGGCTCCCAGTCCGCGGTTAAAATCAACGGCACGTTTCGGCATGCCTTTATTCAAATGAATCGGGGCGATGATATCGCCACGGTCCAAAATCTGAACGTGCAGAAAAAACTCAAGCTGCAAGGGAATGCCGGTAGCGACGAATTGCGCGTCAGTAATATATCGGCTGGCCAATTCGAGACTTGGTTGGGCGTCGGAGATGATGTCCTCGAGTTTCAGGGCGTGCGAACATCAGGTGATATTCGAGTCACCATGGGTTCGGGTAACGATATTTTTTCTGCTGAAAACGTGGTCGCCGGTCGACAGCTAAAAATCTTGGGTGATGCGGGCAATGATTTATTTGCCGCCGACGATCTTTACTCCAAGCGTCCGTTTCAACTCGACATGGGAAATGGCAATGATGAATGCGTCTTTGCAGGTTTGGTCGATATTTGGAAAACATCGCAAATCAACTTAGGCAATGGCCACGATTTTTTTGCGGCCGTGCCGAACGAAACGAATGACCAGTCCGATTTCAGGCTGCGGTTTGTGCTAGATGCGGGAGCAGGCAATGATCAAGTCGCATTCGATTCTGGGGTGACCTTGCATAAAGCCTCGACCATTCAAGGCGGTGCGGGTACTGATGCGTTGCAGCGCGGTGGAGCCAACATTCAATCGCATTCTCAGATCAGTCACTTCGAATCATTCCAGGTTCCTGATCTCTCATCGAGAATTGATGCCGTTGTCGATCGGTTACTCAGTGAAGACCTTGATCCATTTGAACGCGCGCAACCCATTCAGTTGGAACTCGATCCGGTGACGCAACTGGTTTCCGTGTCCGATCCGTCACCGACTGTTTCCACGCTCTGGGATCGGGCTATTCAGCAGGCCGTGATCAATACGGCTCCGGGGCCGACGATCGCGTCGCGAGCTTATGCGATGTTACATACGGCCATGTTTGACGCTTGGTCGGCCTACGATCTGTCGGCGATATCCACGGTCCTGGCCGATGATCTACAACGGCCCGTATATGAAATATCCGAGGCCAACAAAGAACAGGCCATGAGCTACGCCGGTTATCGGGTGGCCGAGGATCTCTTTCAAAGTGAAACCCACCTGTTTGATGCATTGATGGAGCAACTAGGTTATGACCCCGCCAATCAAACCAACGACATAACCACGGCCGCGGGTATCGGAAACGTGATGGCACGTGAGCTCATAGAGTTGCGGCATCGTGACGGTGCCAATCAATTAGGCGACGATCCCGCGGGTACGTCTGGAGTGGCTTACTCTGATATTACGGGGTACGAATCCGTAAACGAAGTTGGGGAGACAACAGAGATTGATCTTTGGACACCGGAGAGAGTGCCTATCGATTCGGAACCTGGTTCGGAAAATGATATTCAGGAATTCCTCACGCCCCATTGGGGAGCGGTCGATTCATTTAGCCTGGAATCGGGAAGCGAGTTCCGTCCTGAGGCGCCGGAGCCCTTCCTGCTCGTGGAAGGCACGGTTGATCTGGCAGCGAAAACGATCACCCTGGCAGATAACTCTGTGATAGACATCGAACCCGCCATCGTCGGAACCATTATCAACCCTGCGTTTATTGAACAGGCGGAACGAGTCGTTGAGCTAAGTGGGAATTTGACTGACGAACAGAAACTGAGCGCTGAGTTCTGGGAAGATGGTTCGGGAACATCTTTCCCGCCAGGCACGTGGATGACGTTTGGGCAATTCACTTCGGCTCGTGACAACCACACGGTTGACGACGACGCCAAACTGTTTTTTGGCTTAAGTAATGCCGTTTTGGATGCGGGAATCGCGACTTGGGACGCCAAAATCGCTTATGACTACGCGCGTCCGGTGCGTGTGATTCGGGATCTGGGAACGCTTGGTTTGATTGGCGAGTTCGACGCCTCTCTCGAGGGTTACGTCATTGAGGCGTGGACACCCGGTGGCGGCACGCAAGCCATTTTGGCGGAAGACTTTTTAACCTATCAAACACCCGGCGGTGACCCCTCACCACCTTTTGGTGAATATACGTCAGGGCATAGCGCGTTTAGTGCCGCAGGTGCTGAGATCCTAAGATTATTTACCGGAAGCGATTTCTTTGGCGCTTCTGTTTCCTTTGCTCCCGGTGAATCCAGATTTGAGCCCAATATCACTCCGACCAACGAAGTCACGCTGGCTTGGGACACCTATCGACTTGCCGCAGACGACGCTGGAATATCCCGATTGTACGGCGGGATTCACTTTGATGACGGAGATATCAACGGAAGAACCCTGGGAACGTTTGTGGGCCGATCGGTTTGGGATCGAACTCAAGAGTTCATCAATAAAATCTAGCTCGAGAAGAAGCACAGGGGCGCTGCTGAAACGGTCGACCTTGGAACAGAGTTTGCCATCAACCAAATTTACCCCAACATCAGGTGGCCACGCTGGGATCGGCTAAACTAAAATTCCCAAAGCACGTCGCACGAAAATAACCATTGCTTGGCAGACGTATTATCGTCGTAAGAAAGCGGCTGATCTTGGGGTTGATAGGGTGATTGCCAATCGTAACGCAGTTCGGGTCGGAATCTTAAGTGCGGTCGCGCCTGCCAATTCAATCCCAATGTGATGTCGTAGTAGTTCCCTGAGGCCGCCAATTGCGAGGAGTTGACGCCCGTTAATCGGCCCCCATTATTTTGTAGCCATTCCACCCGCAAGCCCGTTTTCCATTTCTCATTAATCTTGTACACAAGGTAATTCGCAAGTCCGTAACACTGGTAATTATCTGTGGCATTGGACGGCACCTGTCGCGAGTCACTCGTCAACAAATCATGCTCCATGATGTAGTCCAGTCGATCCGTAACCTGATAATTCAATATCAACGAGTAATACATCACCAGAGAGGTATCTTCGACCACTTGCGTCCTTTGGATTCCATCTTGGTAATCCAATTGAATTTGGGTTTTCTTATCTCGAGAAGTCCACGAAACACTGCCGGCATAGCTGACCGAGTGATTGATATTGTTAAGGGTGCCCCAGCCCAAATTCGGACCAAAACGAACCGTCCATTGGTCTGCCAGTGGATATTCAAACAGCAGACCGGTCGGCGAGCCCGGCTGTAAATTGTCAACCAGCAAATGGGAGTAGAAAAAGTTTGCCGGTGCATAACCCGTTTCTTGACCAATCGGGCTAACGTAATTGCCCACCTTGACACTCGCGCCCCGACCAA
Source organism: Planctomycetaceae bacterium (assembly GCA_024232675.1). GTDB lineage: Bacteria > Planctomycetota > Planctomycetia > Pirellulales > Pirellulaceae > CAJQPP01. The sequence continues at coordinate 3,874 of JAAEPL010000108.1, read as the reverse complement.
TTGGTAAGAACAGATTAAAGTAAGCTTGTCGAAAAGCCAGCTTGTAAAAACGACTCGCATCGTCAGAAACCATGTTGTCCGCAAATCCATCGACCGTCATAAAACGCGCATCAGTACCATAGACGAGATCCGCGCGACCACCCAGTTGAAAGGTTTGCCGTTGGTCTGATATTTTCTTCTCAGCCACGACATAGATGGCGTTCATTTGGTAAGCATTGGAACGGTAATTGTTGAATACCAGACCATTGCTGCGATCAACCGGGGATGCTGGATTCCAAGTGAATCCTTGATCAACGTATCCATAAATATGGAAGTCTTTTCCACCCAGGTCCGTGATCCGATCTATCCATTGCGATACTGGATGGGCGGCATTCCTGTTGGGCTTTGACCCATCGAGGGAGCCATGAGTATCCCGGCGAACCGGTACCCAGTTGCTGCTGGGGTTGGATATCAAAGGCGAAGAATTATCGACGGCAAGCGGTTCGGCTTCTTGGGGAGAGGCCTTCGATGTCACGGACAGACACAAAACACAAATGCTGATCTTGAAAATCGCGGCGAAAAAATTCCGCAAGCGATGTTTTTGATCGAGGTTGAGCATTGCACCAAACAGGGGCTGAGACTAATCCAAACGGTCGATTCACCCAGTCCAATCGTCGGGGAATAATGGCTGAAGGAAGCTTGAAGAAAAACTTCTTCAAATTTTCTATCGACAAAAATTTGAGTGCAAACCTTTTATTTGGCTTTCCCGTGCCGAAGTCCCGGGAAAAAAATTACATCGTCGAGCCTGCAGGCCCAGACTCAGAAAGCATGGGGGTTTGGGCAATCCGGGGTGGGTTGCAGGCACACCGTTTAGGAATCGCTACGCGAGACATGCCAGCCCGAGATTGACAGCAAGCTGCCGAAGCGGAAGTGGCGGCCTTGAGACCAGAAAAATTGCTGAATCGATGAAGTGGATTCGGCACTCAAAAACGCGTGCCAGATAAGTTCTCGAACAGGTCATGGTGTTTCGATAATCTGTCGACCCACGGAGGCTGCTTAATGTATTCGGCGAACCCTTGGGGAGCGAAATCCGAACTCGATTTGCTCGCTGCTTAAGTCTCAGGGCGCCTGCGAAGCAACTTGTTTAATCGCATTAACGACGACAGCTTCTTTTCCCTTAGTGGATTCGAAATGGGGGCTGAGCACGATTACTTCACCTTCCCCGAACTGCGCGCTCAAGATGGCAGGTTGATCAATCATCGTGCCTTTCTGTACTTGGTAAAGAAAGTTCTCGCTGCGGAAGTGCGCTAAGGTTTCATAGGCCGGTGCTGTTTTGCTAGTGCCGGGGGAAATGATAGGTCCGTTTTGGTAGCGGACGGTGTGATGTCCCTGTAGGCCCAGCATTGCCGCTGCGTCTTGGGATATCTCTACCTCCACATCGGTAGGGCCGCCTCGGTACCACATCGATTTTCTCCCCTTGCCCGGGATCTCTTCCATTTCGTTATAGACTTTGGCATTCATCAGGTGCAGCGACCAATCGTAATGCGACGAGCAGAGGTAGCCCCCCGCGCAGATGCCGATCACCCCGCCTCCGTCACGAGTATATTGCCTGATCAGTTCCCGTCGTTTCGCGCCAATGGCTTTTCCCTGCTTGCTGCCAGAACCACCGGGAAACAACACAACGTCAAACTGCTGCAAGACGTTTGCGGTCAAGTCTGCCGGCCCGAGGTGAAAACCATCAATCAATTTTTCGGCATCAAGCACGCGGATGACATTTCCAGCGTTGGCGCCGGTCGCATCAAAAACGCCGACCCGAATGATATCCTCGTGCTTTCGGCGTGGCCGCGCAAATTGTTGTGACCAGTCTTTCTCGGTAACCCCAATCACTTGCAAAGCGGTGGCCACCATCGCTCGGTGTTGCCGAGTACGCTGTGAGATGGGTTGATCCTTAAACGTGGTCTCCAAGATAAAACTTTTTGTGCCCAGTTGTTCCGTGCAGGCCCGAGCCACTGATCCATGAACGGGCCCTGAATTTGCGAGCACGGTGAAACTTCGTTCTTCTGCAATGTGCTGATTGGCAACGGCTGCGAGTTGGGTGGCTAACGCCGATTGGTCGGCGAATGCGATCACGCTGGAGCCGACGGATTTGGGATTGAGGCGGTGAAAGTCGTAGCCCTCGTGGAGATCAAAAAACCAGTCAGGTTCGCGTTGCTTGATAAAGTCCCACAGACCGGCGGCCAATTCCGTTTGGGTCGTTGGGTCAGATTGCCGCGGGAAATTGCGATTCAGATCTTTTAGTTTCCGATCATTACGGAATTCTGGAATCCATCGTGTATTGGCCCGCAGACCCAGCTTGTTGGCTTGCGGGATGACGATCAGTGTCCCTTTTTCAATCGTCCAGTTTTTGATTTCCATGGCAGCACGGAAGCCGGCTGGCTCATTTCCGTGTACACCACCGAGAATCATCACCGTCGGTCCATCAATTCCGGAATCGTATTCGAACCACTCGGTTTGCCAAGCTTGTCCTTCACCGAGGAGGCCCGAGCGAAAATGTTCTTCGGCTGTTTGAGCACCACCAATGGCGGTCAGCAGGCAGCATGCTAAATAAGCGAACCAAGCTGGGAGGCGCCGTGAGTGCCTTCCTAAAACGCTTGCGAGAATAGGTGGACATGGCATGTCAAACTTCCAGGAGCAAGGGTTAAATGGGTTCATCCGTATGACGCTTTATTGAGTAAGCTTGGGCAGCGTCAGCATCCGACCCAGATTATAACACGAGCCCCGGCCTCTTTTCGCAGCGGTTGTATGGGTCTCGCCGATTATGCAAAGTGGGCCGCAAAGACAGGTTTTTACGAGCCCGGGTGAGGTGTTTCGTTTACTGCGTGGAAACACGGGAAATTGATTAGATAAAAGATGCGGCGGAGGTGCGCACATGCTATCGAATAGAGTCGAATCTCTATGAATTTCAACCAGAACGATGCGTAAGTTATTTCATCTTAGGTGCCTGCCGATCCTTTTTCTGACAGGATGTTTCCTGATGGGAAGCAGCCATTTGTTTGCGCAATCTCAGAAGATCATCATCAATGAATTGATGGCCAAGAACGAGTTGGACGCACAGGATGAGGCGGGGGACCATCACGATTGGGTGGAATTTTATAATCCGGGCGAGCAACCGCAGAATTTAGCTGGGATGTTTCTGACAGATGATGAGCAGCGTCCGCAAAAATGGATGATCCCCGGTCACACCGAAGAAACCATCATTCCGGCCAAAGGCCATGTCGTCCTTTTTTTGGACGGGCATCCCGAGACGGGTGTGTTGCACGGCAACTTCAAGCTCAGCCGCAAGGGCGAGTCCCTGTTACTTTTTGATGCGGATGGGACATCGCTGGTGGACCGTGTCACTTTTCCTGCGTTACCTGCGGATATTTCTTGGGCGCGAGTTCCCGATGGAAGTTCGATGTGGTCCTATGCGGAACCTGCCACCGCGAATAGACCGAACGCGGCGGTCACTCAAGATGGGTTGTTGGAAAGTCCGAAATTCAGTCTCAAAGGCGGTTGGTTTGATGACTCTGTAAACGTCGCCATCGCCTGCGAACCGGGTGCCACATTATATTTTACGACCGATGGAAGCCGCCCCACGGAGGCGGATTCGTTGTTGTACACCGAGCCGATTGAAGTTGCGGAAACTACGGTGATCCGTGCTCGTGCGTTTAAGAAAAGTTCGATTCCCAGTGAGATTGAGACGCACAACTTTTTCATTAATGAAACTCAATACACCCTGCCCGTGCTGGCGGTGACTGTGGACCCCGAATTTCTGTGGGACAAGGAGAATGGGATTCTTCATGAGAAGAACACGTGGGCATACATCGAACGACCAGCCCATGCCGCCTATTACACG
>JAAEPL010000107.1 GCA_024232675.1 Planctomycetaceae bacterium | reverse complement strand
CTTCTTCGATTCCACCGTAGCCGGCGGACCACTGATCGATTTACATGTCCATGACGCGCATTTTATCCGCGCGCTATTCGGCATGCCGCGTGGGGTCACCAGCAAAGGTCGCTGGCGCGGAGATACGGTTGAATACTGTGCTACGTTATTCGATTTCGATGATCCCACGCTGGTGGTTTCCGCTTGCGGCGGAGTGATCAAGCAACAAGGCCGCCCCTTCACGCACTCGTTCGAAGTCCAATTCGAACGAGCCACGGTGCAATTTGATTTTAGCGCGTTCGCAGACGACGCCGAATCGATGCCACTCAAAGTCTTGACGCAGGATGGGCAAGTCTTGCGTCCCGACCTTGGCGATGGCGACATGGTCAATGCCTTTGTCGCTGAATTGTCAGAGACGGTCTCTGCAGTGGAAAACAACCAAGCGACCTCGATCCTCGACGGTCAATTGGCCCGCGACGCCATCGCCTTGTGCGACGCGCAGACCCGCTCGGTCAAAAGCGGGCACAGCGAATCACTATAGACTGGCAAGCTTTTCTAGCATGCTCACTTCTGCGGCTGACCCTCTAGTTCGTCTGCAATGTGTGCTGCGTCGTAGATGTTTCGCAAAGCGGTGGTGATGGCACCGGCATGCACGCTGATCGCCCGGCCTTGCTTTTCGTTATAAAAGAAATCGCTCGTTAACGATTGAATATTACCATCAAAAATCAGACCCACCATTTCAAGATCTTTGTTAATTACCGGGCTTCCTGAATTGCCACCGATAATATCAGCGGTACTCACGAAATTCAAAGGCATGTCAGCCGGAATACGATCTCTTGCCGCGTGCCAACTTTGGGGAAGCACCCACGGTTCCGCGTTACCGTGATCTTCCTGGTGCTGAAATGCGCCAGTCATTTTTGTGAAAGCAGGTATCATTTTCCCGTTCTCTTCATACCCCTTCACGACCCCAAAGGTGAGCCGCAAAGTGAAGGTCGCATCCGGGTAAACCGAGGTCCCGTCGATCGCGAATAATACCTCTGCGATCTGTGCATAAGCCTGTCTCTCAATTTCATCGAGCTCTTCATTGGCAGTTCGCAATCGCCGTTCCTCCACGTCCAACGCCAGCGCCAATTCAATCAGTGGATCGCCACAGGTCAAGATGGACTGTCGGTCGCCACCATACAGTTCCTTGCGGAAGGCTGCGTCGTGCATGCGCGTGTTGGCAATAATTTCGTCAGCTCTTGCCGTAGGGCTCTTGCCCTGCAACAACACCTGCGCAAGTTCGCTGTCTCCTCCGCGAACCTCGAGCGTGCGTGCGAGCAAGTCCGCCAATTTCACGCGTTCTAGATCGAGATAAATTTTCGCCGGTGATAAAATTTGCCGTTCCAGCGATTCTCGGCCCGAATCTCGAAACTCCGGCAAACGTTGCTCATTGGGCTTTTGATCTTCCATCGCCAATCTTACAAACGTGCGAGCTAATCGATAAACGCGAGTATTCAAGGAGAACGACTCATCCCTCAGAGCGGATCGTTTTGCTTGCAACTCAGCGATCTGTTGCCATGCACTTGCATACTTACGCAACGCTGGGTCAGATTGCAGTTTGTCCAGCATGGCTTTTTCTTCGGCAACACGTTCCGCGAAATAGGCGGGATCTTGCAATCCGCCGAGCATTCCCGTGTAGGCTTTGCGGGAATTTTGAAAACTCAGTGTTTCATCATTCGCGCGACGTTTTTTCTCAGGACTGCCCAACGAAAACTGCTGCAGCAGAATTTCACGGCGACGAATAAAATCGAGCACGTCAGGCATGCGGATGTCACGTTGGTACTTCAAAGCATCCGTCGTAAAAATTCGACTGGTGCTACCCGGATTTCCGGATACGAAAATAAGCTCACCCTCCTTGGGTCCCGCCGAGTTCCATTTTAAGTAGTCTTCAATGACCGCCGGTTTATCATTTTCGTAAACGCGAAACAGGCAAGCATCAAGGCAGTACCTTGGATACTCAAAGTTATCGGCGTCACCACCGAAGAAAGCGGAATCAGCTTCCGGTGCCCAGACCAAACGCACATCGGTATATTTTTTGTACTCATAGAGGTGATACCGCCCACCGCCGTAAAGCGTAATCACATCGCAACGATTACCTGTTTTTTCACTGGCTGCCTTTTCAATTTTTGCGATCACCGCACGGCGGGCAGCGGCCGCGGCAGCGGGATCTGCCGCACCTTCAACCGCCTTATTCACTTGGGCCGTCACATCATTGATCGATAACAACTGGTTCAGTTCCAGATCCGGGGCAGGAATCTCATCCTCAGTTGTACGTGCCAAAAACCCGTTTGCCAGAATGTCATTGCCTTCACTCGAAAGTTTTTGCAAGGTATCCGAACCCACGTGATGGTTGGTCAAAACCAGTCCACGAGGTGAAACGAACGAAGCGGATCCTCCCACGTTAAAGCGGACGCTGGAACGCATCAATTTATTAGCCCATTGATCATCGGGCCGAAAATCATACTTCTCTGCTAGGTATTTCAACGGCAAGTTGGAAAATAACCACATTCCCTCGTCCGCGGCTGCACGGGAAGAAAAACTTCCCAATACAGTGGTCAACAGGAAAATGGACAGAAAAACACCAAGTAAAAAACCACGGCGGCAAAGCGAGGTCATGAGGAATCCTTGTTTAGCAAGTTTATCGTATGCCCTCAATTTTATCCGGGCTATTCTGGCCGAGCAAGCTGGTACGAAAGTTATCACCAAGCATCGAAAGCCGGCCAAAATTGTCTAGAATGAGCCGATCGGAAAACATGGCCTCACTGTACGAAAGCTTACTCATGAAAATCGCTTACTGTTTCGTCTTCATCATCTTCGCTCTGATTCTGGGAAATCCTGCAGTTCAAGCTCAAGACGACGCGTCTGATTCCCCCTGGTGCACCTACCTGCCAGGAGAGGCAAAAGATAATGGAAAACACATTGTCTTGATTGCGGGCGATGAAGAATATCGCAGCGAAGAGGCGCTGCCCATGCTGGGAAAAATTCTTTCCCAACGCTTTGGCTTCAAATGCACAGTGCTGTTTCCTATCAACGATGAGACGGGAGAAATTGATCCCAATAACCAACAAAACATTCCCGGCATGGAACATCTGGAAGATGCCGATTTGGTCATCATGGCCCTGCGGTTTCGCTGCCTGCCAGATGAACAAATGCGATATTTCGATTCCTACATGATGAGTGGGCGGCCGGTTATCGGACTCCGCACTTCCACCCACGCATTTCGTTACCCCGGTGATTTCTCGACTTCGTTTCGCCGTTACGGAGGCTCAAGCGAGTGGCCGGGTGGGTTCGGCAAACAGGTCCTAGGCGAAACATGGGTCAATCACCATGGTCATCACGGTCGAGAAAGCACCCGTGGTGTAATCAACCCGAGTGAAGCCAACAACGTGTTGCTTACCGGAGTGAGCGATGTCTGGGGCCCCACCGATGTTTACGGGATTCGTGAATTACCCGCAGGTAGCAACGTGCTCTTGAACGGTCAGGTCATCGACGGCATGAAACCGGAAGACTCCGCAGTAGACGGTGAAAAGAATAATCCGATGATGCCGTTAGCTTGGACCCGCACTTGGACAAACAGTCAAGGCGGCGAGTGCCCCATTTTTTGCACCACGATGGGATCCTCTACCGATTTCGAGAGCGCCGATCTGCGACGCCTGATTGTTAATGCCGCCCTGCAAATGACCGGCATGGAGGACACCATTTCGGAATCCTCGAATGTGGATTACGTCGATGAATTCAAACCCACCCAATTCGGATTCAATGCCTTCCAAAAAGGCACCACTCCGCGTGATTACGATTTGAAAGCGAAAAAGTAATTCCCCGGCTTGAGCTATCGCTTATTACGAAGCCCCCGGAGCGTTTCTTCCAGAGAATACCGCAAATCCGATAATGATTCGTGTTGCTGCGTTTTACGCAGCGCACGACCATATTTAGCGCGGGCCGATCCATATTTCCCTTGGGCCACGAGAGAATCAGCAGTGGCAATTAGCAATTCTAATTCCGCCCGCAGGGCCTGGTCCTCAAGCCGCATCGCTTGCTGTTTCTGCTTGCGAATATCAGCCACACTGATATCTCCCCGCGACGCAGTGCTCTGTTCATAATGGGAGCTCGGCGGCACCGCAGTCGAATCTCGGGCTTCGTCCTTGGGCGGTTTTCGGTATAGCCGACTCGAATTAAAGCCAGCCCCCACCACGGGATTAATGCTTGTCACAAAAGGCACACTCGAGCCGCTAAAAATCGACGCCGAACCACCATTCATCATCGTCACGGATGGCGTCTGGCTAACCGAGGACCGGCGAAACCCTTTTCCCAATTCCAGCCCGAACGAAAGACCGTTCCCAGTAGCGAAGCCGGTACGCAAAGAACTATTAGGACGGTAACCACCAAATCCAGGAATCGCTTGACCGAAACTCCCCTGCGTCAACTGCACATTGGGTAGCACTTGCCCAGCGGGATTTAAGCCACGAATACGATTGCCACCGGGAATGCTAAAACCGAACCCGGCTCCTTGCCGTTCATAATAAGAATCTCGGTTCGCTTGAAAAGGTGCTTGCACATTTATCATCTGGGCGTTCAGTGAAAGGGCAGGGAATGCCATCACTCCGATGCCTGCAACTATCCACCGAATCGAAAACTGCCTCAGCTTGATAGCTGTCATATTCATCTCCTTATTTGGCTTGCCCGCTCGAATTCTATCGAGATAAGACCTGCTGGGTCAAACTAATTTGTCTGACGTGCCGATTTTACAAAGCCCCCACAGGGCCCACCTAAACCGCGCAAACACACAGCGTGCAGGCGCATGGCTTAATTGAACTGGGGGCGTTGGGCCAAATTTGCTACGTATCTGCATCCGCCCACTGCTCTCGAGAGGAAATCACGCGATGGATTTAGAACTCCTGCAAAACTATCTAAATCTTGGACTTAGCTGGATTGGTTTTGGCACCATAATCGGTTTGATCGCCAAAGCGATCATGCCGGGGCGTGACCCGGGTGGTTCGATTTCCACAGTATTGATGGGCGTAGTAGGCACGTTGATAGGCTGTGCCATCCTGCAGTTCTTTTATGCTGGCGAAGCCATCACACCCGTCAGCCTCAAAGGATTTTTCGTCGGCGGTTCGGGAGCCTTAGTAACGCTTTCGTTTTACAAAGTCTTAGGTGGTTATTGGTTTGAAGAGGGGGATACGTCTTGGCTGCGACATGAATCGCGACGTCGCCGCCGACGTAGAATTCGCAGTCTGGTGGACGAGTAGGCCCACCGCTCGGCCTTTGCCTTAACGCGTCGCATGAGTAAATCGAACAGCGTTGGCCATCGTGCGTTTATCCAACTCGCAGCTTACCGCTCTGTTTCAGATATTCGACGACTTGCTCTGCTAACGCTTCGATCGGTTTGCTTCCTCCCGCCAAAACAATCTCAGCTTCACGGGGTGGTTCGTAAGGTGCATCAATCCCGGTGAACCCCTTAATCTCACCCGCACGCGCTTTTTGATAGAGCCCTTTAGGATCGCGTTGCTCGCAGATTTCTAAGGGCGTATCCACGAACACTTCTACAAAGTCCCCAACAGCACCATGGGACTCAATGTATTGTCGAACGCGATTGCGGTCCTCTCGATAAGGGCTAACAAAAGCCGTTAACGTGAGCATTCCGGCCGCACAAAACAACTCGCCGACACTGCCGATGCGACGAATATTTTCACGGCGGTCATCGGGCGAGAAACCCAACCCAAAACGTTGTGCATACGCTTCAGAATTCTCCCCAGTAAGAATTTCAACGCTGGCATTTAAGCCATGTCGAATATTATCTCCATCGAGGACAAAACTGGGGGCGCCCAAGTCAAACAATTTCTGGTCAACACAATTAGCAACGGTGCTTTTACCACTGCCACTCAGGCCGGTGAACCATAACACGCACCCTCGCGCACGCTTGACAACGTGATCGTGCCATACGATATGAGTTTTTTCTGTCATAAATTTCCCGACGTTCCAAGAGAAGTATAAAGCGAGTGTTTTAATGATGGTGTATCAATCCGAGATGCCAACCAACTCACACAAGTTTGCATCCTGTACTGACTGGGGGCAACTCCAAACTAGGAAGAACAATGCTTCCCGGCACCATCGCCCGACCGGATGCCCCTCTACGAACCCCGCACCTTTGGCGGCCACCAACGCTGCCTGAGTCGACCGCAGGACGAGACTGTTCGCATCGGTCCGCAAATCCTCGTTGGAACAGACGGGCTCGCCGTCTGCCATTCGCATCAACTGCTCACGCGCCACCTGCCACTGCTGGTCAAACTGTGCAGCCTTTTCTTGCAACTCGGGGCGCTGCTCCGCTTGTTGCTGCAGGAACGTGATCGCCGCGTGGGCAAGCGCCAACGCGAGGGAGGAGGTTTGGATCCCGCCTGCTCCGGGTGAGCCGGAGGTTTTTAGCACATTCGGATGGGGCCCAGCTACCAAGTGGGAATGCGGCACGAATACATTGTCAAATCGCACCGCTCCGGTGCAACTTGCAGAAAGCGCAACCAAAGCTTGAGGCGGTTCCACGGTAATTCCAGACGAACACGTGGGGACCAGCAACAAGACCTGTTCCCCGTTATCCTGTGTCGCACCGATCAACATATGATCTGCAAAAGTGGCTGCCGTTACCCACGGACTCAATCCTTCCAACCAGTAACCTTGCTCCTTGGCACGAACTCGCAGGACGGGGTGTTTCAGGTGCCGCCGACTGGTGGTCAAGTGAGAGATACCGACAGTCACGTGAGATTCGCCTCGCAAACATGCCTCTAATACCTGCTGCCTGAGCGGAAAAAAATCTTCACAATCAGAAGCCAGAAGGCGTTTCACCGCAGCGACCCACTGGGTGATCACAAAAGTCGTTGTCAAACAAGCGGCCCCTAATGCCAGGTAGCCCGTTGCGATTTCACGCGGTGTCCAACCAAAACCACCCTTTTCGTTTGGCAAGAACCAGCGGAAAACGCCATATTGAGCGCAAGCTTGCAGCGATTCTCGAGGCCAGTTCTGCGTGCTATCCCACGCCGCTGATTGGGCGGCAAGTTGTTCACACAGTTCCGCCAAATACGGTGATGCGGGCTGATCGATTTGCGGAGGTAAATGAGGCATGTTTTTCGGAAAATAGGTCAAATCAAGTCACTCGAAACCACGATGTTAACATTTCAGGTCGTCATTTCCCATTGTTCCAGTTGCTCTGGGAGCCCCAGAACTAATCAGTACAATTAGAAGCCTATATCCCAGCCTCTTTGAGTTTTACCGACACTTACTCATGACAAATCTCGAATCTGCACATGCCACCCCAATGGATGCCTGCTCAACCGCTAATGAACTTTATGAAAAGTGTCTAGGCTTGGCCGGTAATTTATGGTGGTCCTGGAATGGTGACGTGGCAGGTATTTTCCGCGATCTCGACCCCGTACGTTGGCGTGCCTTGAACCACAACCCCATCGCGTTGCTTCAGGAGTTCACTCCGCAACGTTTGGCGGAACGTGCCAACGAGATGGTGCTTTACAACAAAATCAACCACGCCTTTCGCCAGCTAAAATCCTACATCGCCAACCGGCACACCTGGGCAGCGAACCATGGTGGCGTTTTGGGCTCTCGGCCTGTGGCATATTTTTCGGCCGAGTTCGGGATTCACGAATCACTGCCCATCTACTCGGGCGGCTTGGGCGTCTTGTCGGGGGATCATATAAAAAGCGCGAGTGCCTTGGGCGTACCCTTGGTAGCGGTTGGCCTATTTTACACGCAAGGATATTTCCGCCAGCATCTAGATGACAGTGGGATGCAGGTCGAAGAGTATGTGGAAACCGACATCCGCTACTTACCCGTTCGCCCGGCCACCAATCGCGAAGGCGAACCGATCACGGTCAGCATTGAAACGCGTAATGGCAATCTGATGGCGAAAGTCTGGAAGATGATGGTCGGGCGAGTCCCCCTGTATCTACTGGACTCCAACGTAGAGGGCAACAGTCCCGAAGATCGCCAATTGACCAGCCGGCTGTACGGCGGAGACGAACGCACCCGAATTCGTCAAGAATTAGTGCTTGGCATTGGCGGCGTGGCCGCGTTACATGAGCTGGGAATTCAGCCGGGGGTCTACCATCTCAATGAGGGCCACAGCGCGTTTGGTCCCCTGCAGGCGATCTACCAACGCATGCAGGAAACGGGCCTGCCTTTTGACGAGACGGTTCGTCAAGTGGCTTCGGAAACGGTATTCACCACGCACACGCCAGTGCCCGCAGGTCACGATCGATTCAGCGCGGAATTAATCCAGGAACACTTGGGACCCATGGCCGACAAACTGGGATTGAATCACGAACAACTCATGAGCCTCGGGCGCATCGCACCGAACAACAGCAATGAGTCGTTCTGCATGACGGTCATTGGATTAAAACTTTCCCGCACAGCCAATGCCGTTAGCCAACTGCATGGCCATGTGTCACGACGCATGTGGTCCGAGTTGTGGCCATGGCGTGTGGAAGAAGAAATCCCCATCGGACATATCACCAACGGGGTCCACACCGACAGCTGGATGGCCGATCCCATGAAGGCCTTGTGCGATCGCTATTTCCCTACCAACTGGCATGAGAAACACGGCGAGCCCGACACCTGGCAACACATTTACGATGCCGATCCCGGGGAACTTTGGGAGACTCACAATGCCCTGAAGACCATGCTGGTAAATTTCATGCGACACCGCTTGGCAAGTCAAATTGAAAGACGCCAAGGAACCCCGACGCAAATCGAACGCGCCAAACGAATGTTTGACCCCCAAACACTAACCATCGGTTTCGCACGCCGCTTTGCGACATACAAACGAGCCAACCTGATCTTCTCGGATCTGGATCGTTTGGCTGACATCATGAATAACACACGACGTCCTGTGCAAATCATGTTCGCAGGAAAGGCACATCCCAAAGATGAGCCTGGCAAAGAATTCATTCGGGAGATCGCGCAATTGCAAAACGACCCTCGTTTTGCCGACAAGGTCGTATTCCTGGAAAACTACGACGTGAACGTCTGCCGACACATGGTCCAAGGAGTCGACATTTGGCTGAATAATCCGCGACGACCCCTCGAAGCATCCGGAACGAGTGGCCAGAAGGTCGTCTTGAACGGCGGTCTCAACCTGTCCATTCTCGACGGCTGGTGGAACGAGGCGTTCAACGGTGTCAATGGTTTCGCCATTGGTAACGGTTCGATTCATGCATCGAATGAGATCATGGACCGGCGGGATGCCGAATCACTTTACGAGGTACTGGAACAACAGGTTGTGCCGCTATTTTATGATCGAGACGTCGACAACTTACCCCGCCATTGGGTTGAACGCATGATGAATTCGATCAGCACACTGGCTTGGCGTTTCAGTTCTCATCGCATGGTGATGGATTACACCAACCTATGCTATGTGCCGGCCGCTGGCGGCTTGAGTTCGAACATGCCCAAGCACTAAAAGCGGTTGCTTTCGGTCTACACCGACGTGACGGCATTCGCCGTCACGATTCCGGTGACCGAGAGAGAGTG
>JAAEPL010000106.1 GCA_024232675.1 Planctomycetaceae bacterium | reverse complement strand
GCTAGTCGGTGACTCACTTGGCAAGCAAATGCTGAAACTACTTTCGCAAGCCTCCCAACCGCGTGTCCTTATCCTCGGCGACTCCATTTCAATCGGCTATACGCCGCATGTTCAGAAATCGCTCCAGCAAGATGCTCTGATTGTACGCCCCATGCTCAGGCATAAGGCTGCGGAAAACTGTGCAGGAACGGATAAGGGCATACAGGAAATCGATCGTTGGTTATCCATCGGGGGAGGCAAATGGGATGTCATTCATTTCAATTTCGGCTTGCACGACTTGAAAAGAACCGACGCCCAAACGGGTCGCAATTCCAATGACCCCAAAGATCCCTATCAGTCCAGCCCGGCAGAGTACGAAAACCAGTTGGGAGAGATTGTTAAGCAGCTAAAACAGTCGGGGGCCACGTTAATCTTTGCCACCACGACCCCCGTTCCGTTGGGCGTGAAACCCCACCGGGATCCCACTGATCCCGTCACCTACAATCGGATCGCCGAATCAATCATGCAGGCCAACGACATTCAGATCAACGATTTGTACCAATTTGCAAACCCCATCCTGGCGGACATCCAACGTCCTGCCAACGTCCACTTCACGCCAGCCGGTTCGGCTCGACTAGGCGAACAAGTGGCAGACCAAATCAGGGCAGCGTTGGGGGATCGCTGAGTGGCCGCGGCGACCCGCGGTATCGTCCCCAACGCATGTAAATGAATGGTGTTAGGGGTCCCGCAACTCGTTGCGGGATGACACCCTGTCGTCAAACAATGTTCCCGTAACGGTGCACAATCTCCGTCATCGACTGTTCACGCAAATAACTCAGCAACTCAATTCGTCCGTTGGCCAAAACCTCATCACGCACGATCGGTAGATTTCCAATTTTGTGAGGACTCATCTCAGAGATATCGTAACCTCCCATGAAGCGAATGCTGCCGCCTTTGAGTTTCGCCAAACGCAGCGCTAACGCCGCTGCGGATTCTCGCACCAATTCACAACCGACAATGGACTTAAACTCTTTACCCCAGCGTAAATCGTTACTTAAACTGACCTTCAGCTTAACGCCCAGCAACCGGCAAGCCACGGCGATTTTCGCCAACGCCAACACGGTCGCACCCTCAACTTCACCGGTAGCATTAATTCGCATGAGGTGCCATTCACGCGGCCGATAGCGAAAATGATTAGTTTCGCCATGCAGCTGGGAGGGGTCATGTTCTTTGGAGAAGTAGCTATTCCACCAGTGCGAGTAGCTTTCAGCTGCCACGCGAAAATGCTGTTTGTCAGATTCGCTTTCCAGCAGCCTGCCCAAGGCATCCACGAACCCTGATACCGTACTCGGTATCCGCCCGTCAGTTTCCGGCAATCCGGTCTGTGTCCAATCACAAAGCGAAGCGACATAATTGGGGCCACCGGCTTTGGACCCGGGCCCCGTCACTGAATTTTTCCAGCCACCAAAAGGCTGTCGTTGCACGATCGCCCCGGTTGTCGTGCGGTTAATGTAAGCGTTGCCGACCTCGACTTTATCCCGCCAAAGCTGAATTTCCTTGGGATCGAGAGAATGCAAACCACCCGTCAAACCAAACTCACTGGAATTCTGTAATTTGATGGCCTCCGCTAGGCTATCGACAGGCATGATGCCCAACACGGGTCCAAAACACTCGGTCCGGTGATACCAGCTTCCTGGCTTTACACCGAGGCGAATGCCGGGTGACCAGAGGCAGGGATTATTTTCCATCATACAAGGCTTTAACAGCCACTCCTCGCCCGCCTCCAGAGTGGTGAGCCCTTTTTCCAACTCGGCACTTGGCTTGCGGATAACGGGTGTGACTTTGGACGTCGCATCCCATGCGCTTCCCACATGTAGACTGCTGGCCGCATCGATCAATTGGTTGCGGAACTTTTCACTCTCGTAAACTTCTCGTTGCACAAACGCCAAGCTGGTCGCCGAACATTTCTGCCCAGAGTGGCCAAAGGCACCGCGAACCAAATCTCCGACGGCCAAATCAAGATCAGCGGCTGCCGTAATAATCATGGCGTTCTTGCCGCTGGTTTCGGCATACAGTCGAAGATCGGGTCTCCATGACTGGAACATTTGGGCCGTTTCATAACCTCCCGTTAAGATGACGACGTCCACTCGCGGATCCGTCACCAAGGTTTTTCCCAAATCGTGATCTTTCAGCGTGATGAACTGTAACACCTCTTTGGGCACCCCCGCCTCCCAAAGTTGACTTGCCAGCTTCCATGCAGTCAGCACCGTCTCCGAAGCAGGTTTTAAGATTACCGAGTTACCCGCCATCAGGGCTGCCAACACGCCACCCGCAGGAATTGCGTAGGGGAAATTCCAGGGCGGCGTAACCACCACGACGCCCGCCGCTTTCATGGCGACGCCGTCAAACCAAGCGTTATCGTCAAGTGATTTGGAATAATAATTTGCAAAGTCAATGGCTTCGCTAATCTCAACATCCGATTCGGTTACCGCTTTCCCGGCATCCAACATCATGGTGCCAATCGTCTCAGCGCGCTGGCGGGAAAAAACAGCCGCGACGTTCCTTAAAATCACGGCCCGTCCCTTCGTTCCCAACGCCTCCCAACCCTTTTGCGCATCCGCAGCCGTTTGTAACGCGATTTCCAATTCCGGCTCACCGGCACGCGAAAACTCGTAGGCAATGACGTTCGGGCGAGAAGGATCTGCTGCTTGGCGGACGTGTTCCGTTTGAATCTCATTGCCACCGACTTGAATCGGTAAACGCTCCACCGTGTTATCTTTCCAGTCACTGACGATACCTGCGATCCAGTCGCGATTTTCGGGCAGCGAGAAGTCTGTGTTGGGAACATTTTGAAAGGTTTCGTCAGCGTGCCTCGGTTGCGGCTTTTCACTGACTCGATTTTGTTTGCGATTTGGGGAGCTCGATAATTTCGAGTCGTGAGCCAAACCACATGCCTTCAGGAAGGCGTCCTTTTGTTCATCCCATTCAGGAGATCCTTCCTTCAGAGCAAACAGGGCACCGAGAAAACTGCCTGGTTGGGTATTCTCGTCAAATCGCCGCACCAAATACGCGACTGCCGATTCAAATTCGGCGTCATAACAGACTGGTGTGTAGATCACCAACTCACCCGCTCGTTCTTTGATTTCAAGCGCCTGAGCGTTTGCCATACCCTCCAACATTTCAAATTCCGTGTGATCCTGAACCCCGCGTCTTTCCCGCATAAGCAGCGCGTAAGCAATATCAAAGAGGTTGTGGCTTGCAATTCCCAACCGAACGACATGGGCATTTTCGGGTCGACATCCGAATTCCAGCATGCGTTTATAATTCGCATCGCTTTCCAGCTTGGAGTGATAGGGCGCCTGAGCCCACTCTTCGATCGAGGCTTCCACCTGCTCCATGGCAAGATTAGCGCCTTTGACAATACGAACCTTGATACCTGTCCCCGTTCGCCCATGCCGCCTCTTGGCCCACTCAGTCAGAGACTTCATGACCGAAAATGAATCCGGCAGATAGGCTTGCAACACAATACCCGCGGGTAGTTTATCAAATTCGGGCTCGTCCAAAACGGATTGGAATACGTCTACGGTCATATGCAGATCGCGGTACTCTTCCATATCCAGATTAACGAATTTAGGTCGCCCCGACGCTCCTCCCTTGATAGCAGCCCGATAGATTTGTCGCAGTCGTTCCTTAATCTCAATCAGTGTCTTTTCGTAACCTGTCAAACTAATTTGACTAACGACAGAAGAGAGTTTGACAGAAACGTAATCAATGCCTGGTTCAGCAAGTCTTTGGAGATACATTTGCAGACGACGATCAGCCTCCTTATCACCTAGGACGGCCTCTCCAAGTTGATTAAAGTTGATGCGAATGTCTTCGCTTTGGCGGCTGCTGATGTAATCGGGAAATTTATCGGGTTCGGCAGAAATGATGACATGCGCGGAATCGGTACGAACTCGATCTTTGACGAGTGGCATGACGATCCCCGGCGCAATTTGTGCGACGTTATTCCCAAACCACAAGATGGTCCGGTCCAGCCAAGTCAGGTATTTCGGTAGACCGTATTCACGCAAGAGATTTCGCAGACGACCGGCGGATCGTCGAGGTTTTTGCATGCGGAGAACTTGATCCGCCATAGCAATGGTGAATTTCTTCCCGGCCGGGTCGGCCATCATGCGAGCCATTTTGGCGGAATTTTCCCGTTCTCGACTGGTTTCATGTTCCCGAGACGCACGCAGCAAATCAGAAGCTGCCCGGATCGCCTTTTCAGGCAGGTCGGAAATGTCGGCTGGAGTATTCCGAGCGGAAAAAGATGATGAGCTAAAGATATCGGTGGACATGGCTGCACCTGTTCGGGATGGCTTAGTGATTACGCAGGCGGCTTGATGCCCCAATTTTGACAGAGGGCAGATCGCATTTCTTGTCAAAAACAGTCAATCCGGAGGGGGTTTTCGTCAAAAACCGGCTCGCCAGCGCTCCCACCCACGTCCAACCGCTAGGCGATACGAGAATTGGCCGAGGTCTCCTGCCAAACGGCAATGGAAAAACACAGGCAATTCAGTAAATTGAACGACACAATAGCAACTCCTCGACCAGCGAATTCCGAAAAGAACGCAAATGAACCCCAAAATTGTATATACGAAAACGGACGAAGCTCCCGCTTTGGCAACTTTTTCCCTTTTGCCTATCGTCGAGGCATTTGCCGCCGCTTGCGACGTACCGGTAGAAACTCGAGATATCTCATTAGCTGGGCGTATTATCTCACGGTTTCCTGAAAACCTTACTGAGGAACAACGACTGGGCGATGCTCTGGCGGAATTGGGGGATATGGTCAAACAACCTGAAGCCAACGTGATCAAGCTGCCCAACATCAGCGCTTCGCTACCACAGATGCAGGCCTGCATTGCCGAGTTACAAGCGCGGGGCTATCCATTGCCGGACTACCCCGAGGAACCCACCTCGGCGGAAGAAAAGGAAACGAAAGCTAGATACGACAAAATCAAGGGCAGTGCGGTTAACCCCGTGCTTCGAGAGGGTAATTCGGATCGACGTGCTCCGACTGCCGTCAAGCAATATGCTCAGAAAAACCCCCACCGCATGGGGGCATGGGCTGCAGACTCTCAGTCTCATGTCTCAACCATGCAACAGGGTGATTTTCGTGCTAACGAGACGTCCTGCACGATCGCCAAGGCCGGTTCCGTCAGCATCCAACTTGTACCGGAAAACGGCGAGACCTTGACCTTAAAAGCCTCCGTGCCAGTACAGGAGGGCGAAGTGATTGATGCGACCTTCATGAGTCGCCGCCACTTGCTGGATTTCCTAGAGGCTCAAATAGCGGATGCGAAAGCTCAAGGCATTCTGTTTTCATTGCACATGAAAGCAACCATGATGAAGGTCTCTGACCCTATTATTTTCGGGCATGCGGTACGCACGTTCCTGAAAAGTGTTTTTGACAAACATCAGGAGGCGTTAGCCGAGGCAGGGGTTAATCCCAACAACGGCATGGGCGATCTGTTAAACGACGTAAAAAAATTGCCAGCCGAACTCCGCAGCAAAATAGAAGCTGATATCTGCAAAGCTTGGGGAGACGGCCCAGATGTAGCGATGGTCGATTCCGATAAAGGCATTACGAACCTTCACGTCCCCAGCGATGTCATCATTGATGCCTCGATGCCAGCCATGATTCGCTCTTCTGGGCAAATGTGGAACGCCGACGGCCAATTACAGGACACCAAAGCCACCATTCCCGACAGTAGCTACGCGGCCATTTACCAAGCCACGATTGAAGACTGCCAGCGTAACGGTGCGTTCGATCCGACCACCATGGGTACCGTACCCAACGTGGGACTGATGGCACAAAAAGCCGAAGAATATGGTTCTCATGACAAGACGTTCGAAATAACCACTGCCGGCACGGTCAACGTCGTAGATCAGGATGGCGTCACTTTGCTTTCCCATGATGTGGAGCCCGGCGATATCTGGCGGATGTGTCAAACAAAAGATATTCCTGTAAAAGACTGGGTGAAACTGGCGGTAAAAAGAGCCCGAGCAACCGGCTGGCCTGCTGTATTTTGGTTAGACGCAACCCGTGCTCACGACGCCGAGTTACTGAAGAAAGTGAATGCTTACTTGCCCCATCACGATACAGCGGGGCTGCATATCGAAATCATGGATCCAGACCAGGCAACGCGGTTTACCTTGGATCGAATACGACGCGGTGAAAATACGATCTCCGTCACAGGCAACGTGCTCCGGGATTACCTGACTGATCTGTTTCCCATTTTGGAACTCGGTACCAGTGCAAAGATGCTCTCGATCGTCCCATTAATTAACGGAGGGGGTCTGTTCGAAACAGGTGCGGGAGGCTCAGCGCCCAAACATGTTCAACAATTCCAGACGGAGAATCACCTGCGTTGGGACTCGCTGGGTGAGTTCCTTGCCTTGGCAGTTTCTCTGGATCAATTTGGCGATGCCAACGATAATTCACGAGCTAAGATTTTGGGAGCAGCGCTCGACAAGGCCACGGGCAAGTTACTGGACAACGGCAAATCTCCCTCACGCAAAGTCAACGAATTGGATAATCGAGGCAGTCACTTTTACTTGGCTCTCTACTGGGCGCAGGCGATGGCGGAACAGACTGCGGATACCGCGTTGCAAGCCCGCTTCCAAGCTTTAGCTGATGAGTTGGCCGCAAACGAGCAAGTCATTTGCGATGAGTTGCTCGCCGCTCAAGGTCAATCGATGGATATCGGCGGGTACTACTTTCCGGATACGAATTTGGCTGCAGCTGCCATGAGACCGAGTGCCGCGTTTAACGCCGCACTGGCGAATTTCTCGACAGCTACCGTGTCTTAGACGGGTGTCCCATGTTGGAAAAGATTGTCGATAATTTTGC
The DNA here is from genome assembly GCA_024232675.1 of Planctomycetaceae bacterium. Lineage (GTDB taxonomy): Bacteria > Planctomycetota > Planctomycetia > Pirellulales > Pirellulaceae > CAJQPP01. Next base: position 12,935 of record JAAEPL010000106.1, on the reverse strand, counting down.
CGAAAACTTCATTGAGTCATTATTCGACTCAATGGCGGGAGTCGTTTACTGTGTGAAAGATCGCCAGGGGCGTTACCAAACGGTCAATCAGGCGTTTGTGGAGCGGCTGGACGTCGATACGAAATCGGATGTGGTCGGTAAAAAAGCAAATGATTTTTTCCCTCGCGACCTGGCCTCCGTTTACGATTCGCAAGATGAATACGTTTTCAGCAAGGGCCTGCCCATTCAGGATCAACTCGAGAGAATCACGAAGCGTGATGGCAGCATGGGTTGGTTTCTGGCCAGCAAGTTTCCCATCATGGATGACAATGAGCAGGTCGTTGCGGTGGTGGGAATTTCACAGGATTTACACACCCCCAGCGACGGCGACTTGGAACTTTCCGATCTCAAAGTCGTTGTGGATTACATCAAAGACCATCTCGACCAACCTTTACGAGTCGAACAACTCGCCGAGCGATTCGGATGGTCACAGGTTCTGATGGATCGACGCATGAAACGAGTCTTTCGTCTGTCGACCAAAAAATTCATCATGAAATGTCGATTGGAAGAGACCGTTCGTCGGTTGATCACCACGGATGAATCGCTTTCTGAAATCGCCATCGCCTGCGGGTTCAGCGATCAGAGCGCGTTTAGCCGCCAGTTTCGTGCAACCACAAACCAAACGCCATTGAGTTACCGTAAGAAGCACCGAGTTTAAAACTTCAAGTGCTTTTCGGTACCTCGACGACGCAACCATGGCAGCATTTAGCCTGTCATCTAGCGTTGGTTTTCAATCATCGGAAAAGGCCCACCTGTGCATTCGACACACTTGCCAGCCAGTCGCTGTTGAAGCAAGAAACTTGCCTGCGATTTTTGAGTCTTCAGGTAACGGCGAACTTCGTCTTCCGGCATCACGCTGAACGCTGAAGCCAAGGCATCCGCTTGCGTCGCATCCCCGGCAATCACAGTCACACTAGCCCGTCGTTGCAAACCCAACCCGGTTCGGGGGTCGAGAATATGGGAATAACGTGCGCCGTCAATTTCCACGAACTGCTCAGTGTCACCCGATGTCGCGACGCCGCAATTGGAGACGGTCACATAGCGTGAGACGGGACCTGTTTTATCGAGAGGGGCGATGGCGATTTTCCAGCCCGGCTTGCCGGGTGGTGCATCTCCAATGGCAATATCACCTCCCAGATCAACGAACGCGTTGGGCATTCCACTTTCCCGTAAACTGGCGAGTGCCAAGTCTGCGGCAAATCCCTTGACGATACCTCCGAAATCAAATTTCATCCCAGCCGGGATCTTGATCGTTTGATCGCTGGCATTAATTTCCAGGCGTTCCAAACCGGCCACACTCAGGGCAGTCTCCAGCAATTGAGGGTTTGGCTTTTTTTGCTCCCGTCTGGCTTTCCGCCACAAAAGGGTAAGGGAGCCCAGTGTCACATCAAAAGCACCCGCGGTTGATTGATGGAGATCACGGGAGCGTTCTAACACCTCTAATAAGGTATCGCTCACCGGCACAGGTTTATTGCTTGCGGACCTCGCCAGTCGTGAAATTTCGCTATCCTGGGAATAGTCGCTAAAAATTGCGTTGCATTTTTGGACTTGTTCGATCGCCTGACGAATGGCTTTTTCAGCGACGGGGGCGGAATCACCGTAAACTACGAAATTGAGATTAACGCCCATTTCTACCGTGGACAGGGCGAAACGTTTTTTTGCTGTCTCCTGAGCGCTGGCTACCTCACCGAACACTAACAAACCCAAAAAGCTGAGAAACAGCACGCTTTGTTTCAGTTTTTGGAATGCGGTAAATTTGAAAACCATGGAGGTATCCGTTATTCTTTAGGCTCGAAATTTTAACTCCATTATACGAGATGACCATGAGCGATAATTCACCGAAAAAAACTATTACGCCTCGCCGTGATTTTCTGAAAGCAGGAACGGCAGCGGTCGCTGCCGCTGGCGTTGTCTCCTCCACGCCAGGGCTATCGATCGCCCGCTCGGCATATCCCGGCGGTTCCGAAACCGTGCGTGTTGGCTTGATCGGATGCGGTGGTCGGGGACGCGGCGCGGCTGGAAATGCCATGTCGGCCAACTCCGGCTCCGTCAATTTGACCGCCGTTGCTGATGTATTCGAAGATCGCGTCAACGCCGCCGCAGAGCAACTTAAAGTCAATCACGGCGATAAAGTTCAAATCAAACCCGAAAATAAATTCATTGGTTACGATGCCTTTGAAAAAGTCATCGGCAGTGATGACGTTGATTTGGTTATTTTGACGACCCCACCGGGATTCCGCCCCTTGCATTTTGAAAAGGCTGTCGAAGCCGGCAAGCACGTATTCATGGAAAAGCCCGTGGCCGTTGACGCGCCCGGCGTCCGCCGCGTATTGGCTGCCAATAAAATTGCCAAAGACAAGAACTTGCTGGTTCAAGTCGGTCTGCAACGCAGGCACGAACGCGCTTACCGCGAAACGATCTCCCGTTTGAAAGACGGCGCTATTGGTGACATTAACCTGTTACGGTGCTACTGGAATGGCGGAGGCGTTTGGGATCGCCCGCGGCAAGAGGGTGACACCGAAATGAAATACCAAATGCGCAACTGGTATTACTTTAACTGGCTCTGTGGAGACCATATCAACGAGCAACACATCCACAATTTGGATGTCTGCAATTGGCTGATGGACGGCTATCCCGTGAAAGCCCAAGGCCAAGGTGGTCGAGAAGTGCGGACGGGCAAGAACTTTGGTCAGATATTTGATCATCACCTTATCGAATATACGTACGACAACGATTGTAAAATGTACAGTCAGTGCCGTCACATCAAAGATGCCTGGAGAAACGTTTCGGAACATGCCCATGGTTCCGAAGGCTACTGCAATATCAGTGGCGGCTATATCCAAAATAATGGAGAAACCGTTTGGGAATATGGCAAAGGAGGCCGAGGTGGGCACCAACAAGAACACCACGACCTATTCGCTGATATGGCTCAAGGTCTACGTCCCAATGAAGGCGATTATGGAGCGTTGTCCACGATGACCGCGATCATGGGAAGAATGGCGACATACAGCGGCAAGGAAATCACCTGGGACCAAGCGTTCGGCTCAGATTTATCGTTGGCCGATGTCGATGCCATGACGAGCTTTGATGACCCCGCGCCCTTGGAACCCGATGCCGAGGGTAAGTACTGGGTACCCGTCGTCGGTAAAAGCTGGGACGAAGTCCTGTAAACTGAGGCCTCTGCTTACGAGCGACCGGGCGGCGTATTCGTCTGCCCGGCCTCGTGCAGGATGGTAATCTTCTGCCAAATCTTCCCTGCCAAGCCCGTGGTCAATGCCTCGACCTCATTGACGGCCGCGAGAGCTACTTCATCATCAAAGTTCTGCACATAAACCGCAGCCAGCTTTCCCGTGAGTGAAAGCATCTCCGTGCAGTAATCCAAATAACGCCGCAACTCAAACGAACTCAATTGAGTCGTCGGCGATCCGGGTGTGTTTAAGTAAACGACACCGGGTAACACACGATCAGGGTCTTTGGTCAATTGATGCATATCAATGACATGGGCAATCGCCCTCAGTTCATGCAACGCCTTCAGAGCACGCTTTCGCTTGATCAGCGTCTCTAACTTAAACATGAAAAAGAATAGGGCACCAATCACAATGATTTCGTTGAATATGGGGTCCCCCAACTCCAACACACTTTTCCATGTCAGATCATCTTCGGTAAACCCCAGCCCTAAAATCAACGGGGCAACCACGCTGAGCACAAATACCGTCACGATCAAAAACCAAAAAGCCAACTTAGCCCAGACAATTGGCTCCTGAATTTCACGAATTCGCTCGCGGGTGCTATCGGCAATGCGTTCCAATTGATCACAAACCCCGCAGAGTCCCGAATTTGGGAACCGATCGTTTATACGGCGGTTGAGATGATGAACCGTCGCAGCAACTTTTTCTGCGTCGAGTATAGGGGGGCTCATTAAAGTACTTTCCCTGAGATCGTGCTTTTACCGGTACTTCAATATGCAACGGTCTGCCCCCCCAAACAACCCGAAATCCATAACCGCTTCCCAGTAAAATCTCCGAGGATTAAGATCTTGAATGACCACTCGATACGTCGCGCTCACCATTAACGGATACCGTTATGTACCAGCTACCGATTGAGAATACGGTTTTAGTTAACTTCGCCAGCTTCTTCGGCGTACCACAGGCGAATCTGCCCACCACGTTATCCCGACTCGATTTCAATCTTGAGTTAGCGACCCAACTGAACCCGAATTGGATTTTCCCGAACACCAAGAATCCGGACAGTGGGCTTTTCATGGGCTGCCCTCTTTCCAATGACCGACGCGAACTTACCAACCGTTGTTTATTTTGGTGCCCGCAGGGTTTACCGGAAGGTCGAACTACCAGTCTTTGCAGTTCTCGATTGGGAAAGAGACTCCTGTATGATCCGCAAATAGCAAACGCGCTGAGGAACTTCTTTATCGGCTTAGATAACAACTCAGTCGTGCTGACCGCAAAAGGCGTGACGTTGGATTTACCCCTCACCAGAGGCTGCCAACTTTTTCACACCAAGCATCTGCACCTTGCCCCTTTTCCGCACCCGGTGACCGCCGACTGGATCCAAGAGTCATTAAAACCAAAAACCAAAAACGCAACGCTGGTCTGGTTTGATTCCAGCAAGACTTCAGCTGACGAGATCATTTTTTCTTTAAGCGAAGAGGTAAGAACATTACACATACGGAAAAATGGCACCATAGAACGGCTTGTGAAGCGATTTAGAGATCTACCGCAGGGTCCTACCATCTGGAATTTGCAGGAGTTATCGCCTGCCAGCACTGCACCGAATCCCAGCCCGACCGATCCCCATGTTGTGACCTGGCATTTGTATTCACGACACCCGACCAGTGATCGCAGCAAGCGTCCTGAAAACCAAACCAACCTTCTCTCCTTAGGTGATTGGAACAAAGATTTCCTGAATCATTGGACCCGCTGTGACCGTCATCCCAGCCCTGATGAGAATCCCCTTAGCCAATTCGATACCTTGTTCTTGCAGGCCTCCCCCTTAGTCGGTCCACTGGAAAAACTCTGCCGAATCCTCGCTCAGCAAAAATTGTTGGCAAGCGGACGCCTGATCCCCCGCGGCCAACGCGTCGTTTGCTTCACCGAAGTTCCCCTAAAGGATTTTTTGAGCCGCCGTACATACCGGGCCCATTTATCACGGTGGGACTTTGAACCATGGGGAATTTCCATTCGTAAGAGCGTGTTGCAGCGTCGCGGAGCTCAAAAAGTACGATATCTCGCAGACGCCACCGATGATCTCCTCGCTCAGGGAGACTCAGTATTTCAGGTAAGAAACACCCGCCCGAACTCCACGGATTGGTCACGAGAACGGGAGTGGCGACTGGAGGGGGACTTGGATTTGAGGAGGCTTCGCCCAGGCGATGCCGTGGTATTTGTTCCCAATCATCAAGCCGCCACGATTTTAGCCCCGCTTTGCCGGTGGCCAATCACGATTTTGGATGCAAAAACCGTTGATTATTCCAAATCGTGATAGGGCCTCCCCGAATCGTCCCCAACACCCCATAATCAAGGTCCGCCTACGCAATGTCTAATGTAGAGGCCGTAGGCCGCACAAAAAAATGACGCGAGTAGAGAACCCTTAAATATGTCGACTGAAACGCTAAACCAACGTTGCTTTAATTTCTCTGCCGGCCCAGCGGTTTTGCCCGAGTTGGTGCTGGAGCAAATCCGCGATGAAATGCTGTGCTTGCCAGGCGTCGGCAGTAGCGTTTTGGAAATCAGTCACCGCAGCAAAGAATTTGGCCATATCCTGAATGACGCACGCGATCGCTTCCGCGCCCTTTTTGCGGTTCCCGAATCGCACGACATTTTATTTCTGCAAGGCGGAGCCTGTCTGCAAAACGCCATGATACCAGCTAACCTACTGGTCGATGCGGAGCAAACTGGGGACTACCTTATCACCGGTTCATGGGGCAAAAAAAGTAGTGCCGAAGCGCATCGATTTGGCAACATGCACGTCGCCTGGAATGGCGATGATGACAACTTTTGCCGCGTGCCAGACTCCAGCGAAATCCACAGGTCTGCCAATCCGGCTTTCGTGCACTTCACGTCCAATGAGACGATCCAAGGTGTGCAATTCCACACAGAGCCGGATGCCGGTGGAGCGCCTCTGGTCGCTGATATGTCATCGGATGTGTTGTGCCGCCCGGTCGATATCGACAAATACGGTTTGATTTACGCATGTGCACAGAAAAACTCTGGGGTCGCTGGGGTAACCGTTGTCGTGATCCGCAAAGATCTTCTGGAACGCTGCAGTGATCGCCTGCCACTGTACCTCAATTATGCCAAGCACTCGGCGGCCGACTCCATGGCCAACACCCCTCCCACTTTTGCAATTTACGTTTTGGGCTTGGTCTGCAAATGGCTCCAAGATGAGGTGGGTGGTTTGCAGCAAATGCAGGCTATCAACGAACAAAAATCCAATTTGCTTTACGATATCATTGACACCAGCCAAGGATTTTTCCAAGGCCATGCACGAACTCAAGATCGCTCGATCATGAACGTCGTTTTCAAAACACCCAACGCTGAGCTAGATGCAAAATTTATTGCACAAGCGGCGGCAGAAAACATGACGACACTGAAAGGACACCGCAGCTTGGGTGGGATACGGGCGTCTATTTACAATGCGATGCCCGTTGAAGGCGTAGAAACGCTGGGCAACTTTATGAAGGATTTCTTAAAAGCCAACGGGTAACTACGCCCTGTCATACATCGAATCATTACCGATGGTGGCTTCCTAAATTGCTACCGTCACAGATCTCTCAGGAACACGCTCACAAGCGAAGGATTGTAAAAGCCATGTCTACCTCCACCCAAGCTATGGAAAACCACAAGAAAGACGCGTCGGTGGCACGCATCATTGTGCTGGACAACATCGCCGACGAGGGATTGCAGATGTTATCCGAAACGCCCGGGATTGAATTTGAAATTAAAACGGGACTCTCAGGTAATGAACTGCGTGATGCTCTGGAGGGCTTTGACGGTGCCGTCTGCCGCAGCGGAGTAAAGATCACGGCAGAGTCACTGCAAGGAAATACGACGCTGAAAGCGATCGCCAGAGCCGGGGTGGGCACGGATAACATTGACAAAGAAGCAGCCACTCGCTTGGGTATCGTTGTCATGAACACCCCCGCCGGCAATACCGTGAGCACGGCCGAACACACGATGGCGTTGCTTTCAGGCCTGTCTCGGCATGTCGCCGCCGCGCACGCGTCACTGAAAGCCGGCAAATGGGATCGCGGAAAATTTAAGGGCAGCCAACTCTGCGGAAAAAGTCTCGGTATCATCGGACTAGGACGCATCGGGCAAGAAGTTGGAAAGCGAGCCGCTGCATTCGGCATGAAAGTGATCGGTTTTGATCCCTTCCTGTCAGATCCCCAAATTGAAACACTGGGAATTCAGCCAGCCTCTACCGTAGCTGACCTGCTGCCGCTGGTAGATTACTTGACCGTCCACACTCCGCTTACCCCGGAAACAAAGAATCTCGTCAGTGATGCTGAAATTGAGGTAATGAAACCGGGCGCCCGTCTGGTGAATTGCGCTCGCGGCGGCATTTATGACGAGGCCGCCCTGGTGAGAGGTTTGGAATCCGGAAAACTGGGCGGCGTGGCTCTGGACGTCTACCCTGAAGAACCCTGCACGGACAGTCCACTTTTTCAAATGGATAACGTGCTGTGTACTCCCCACTTGGGTGCCAGCACCCACGAGGCCCAGACTCAAGTCGCTACCGAGGCCGTAGAGTTGTTAATCGGGTATCTGCAAAAAGGCGAGATCAAGAGTGCCGTGAACACCGCGGCCATTGACCCCCAGACTCTGGAAGAGCTGAAAGGGTACTTGGACGCAGCTCACCGCCTTGGTGTCTTATTAGCAGGGTGGCACGAGGGCGGCGTGGAATCCGTGACCATCGAGTACATGGGGGAATTGTCGGACAAAGACCATCGCATCCTGACCTCCGCGTTGTGTGCTGGGATGCTCGATAAAGCACTGCCTAACATCAACATCATCAACGCCAAGGCCATTGCTCAAGAGCGCGGGATTGCTATTTCCACCTCCACCAGCGAGCAACATGAATCACTGAATGGATTGATTCGGGCAACCGTTACTGGCGAAGGCCGCAGTTGCAAAGCCTCGGTCACCGTGTTGGGCAAGGATATACCACGCTTAATGGGCGTGGGCGATTACCGCACCGATGCTTTCATTGACGGCATCCTTCTCATCATGTCCACCAATGACGTGCCCGGGGTCGTTGGTTATGTGGGTGAAATACTCGGCAAAGAAGACGTCAACATCACCCAATTAGCGGTGGGCCGTATCGGCAAAAACGGTGGACGAGCCATCGGTGTGCTCAACCTCGATAGTCCCGCCTCCAAAGAAGCACTGCAAAAAGTGATCGAATTCAAAGGAATTCATACGGTCGACATGATCGAGCTACCTGCCGCGGGTGTGCTACCAGAGTGGCTTTCCTAAACGGTTCTTCGGACTCGAAACGACCACTTTCTCGAACATCCACCGCCTAAATATCCATTCGACTACGTTTTCGTAGCTCGAACTGGATTGAGTGCGCTCAAATGCTATCCCATCCAGTGCAAGCAACTCATCGGAGTGGGGTAGCGGCTGTACGTTTTTCCCTTGTGGCGACCTCGGATATTAGCTAATCACAGCCGTTAATCACGAAGCAGGTTTTCCAAGAATCACGTCGATTTGCGGGAACCGTTCACGATTTTGGTTCGTAACAAGGACGTTACGGTTCAAGTGGTGACTACAAAATCAATACAAGCAATGGATTGCTGTTGATGATAAAAAAATCGTTGTTCTCCGTAATTTTGGTACCGCTGATGGGGCTTACGTTCTGCAGTGGTTGTGCACTCAATCCATTTACGTCCACGGCCAGTGCACCGCTTCCTGTCCAAACAGTGCGGTATCAAGATTTCCAAACCACTCGCCAGGACCCGGCTGCGCTGAAAGCCCCTGCAGACACTTCCATAAAGTCCCCACAAGAGGACGGTAAAGATGTGGTTGAACGCTCGCAGGTCGTGAAACAGGTAAATATCACCGGAAATAACATCCTCGCAGAGCATGAAATCATGCGACGCATCCGGACTCGCCCTGGTCGCTATTTTGACCCCGACCAGTTACAGCAAGACGTCAATGAGTTGTGGAAAGTGAAACAAATCCGCCGCGTTTCTGGTCCTTTTGTCGACCGTCAAAAGGACGGCATTGTGATCACCATTCAAATCATCGAACGCCCCTACATCGACAAGGTTCAGTACATCGGTAACCGTGGCCTAACGGATAAAGAGCTGGCCACAGAAACGGGCTTGAGTGGTGGGCAACCCCTCGATCTGCACGCGGTCAAAATGGCCAAGTCTCGCATGGAAGACCTGTACTCTGAAAAAGGGTTTCCGAAGACCGAGGTGACCATCATCGAAGGCGATGAGCTGGGAGACAATGACGTTATTTTTCTGATTCACGAAGACAAAAAGCAAAAAATTTATTCCGTTTCTTTTGAAGGCAACGAAATTGCGAGCGATTCGCGATTGAAGAGCTTCATCAAAATGAAACCAGGGATCCTGTGGGTATTCGGCGGCACGTCAAATCGCCGAGAACTGGAACAGGACCGCATGCGTCTGGAAACCTATTATCGCAGTCTGGGATTCTTCAACGCTCGCATTGGTCGGGAGTTAGTCGAAAAAGATAGTGGTGGATGGTTGAGTATCCACTACATCATCAACGAAGGCCCCCGCTATCGAATTCGCAATGTTTCCTTCATCGGCAACGAAAAATACTCTTCGGCCGAGTTGCAAAGCGTGCTCAAGCTGAAACCGAAAGACTCGATGCCAGAGTTTAACGTATCCAAGATGAACTTGGATGTGCGACGCCTCCAAGACCTTTACGGCAGCGAGGGTTATGTATTCGCAGACGTGAAAGCGGAACCTCGTTTCCTCGAAGAACCCGGCATGCTGGATTTGGTCTACAACATTTCCGAAGGTCAACAATATCGTGTCGGTGAAATCAATGTCGTGATCGAAGGCGAATATGGCATCACCCAGCGGCAAGTCATTTTCAATCGTTTGGGAATGCGACCTGGAGACCTCTTCAACACTCGATTGATGAGAGAAGCAGAAGCTCGCCTAAAACGTTCGCAATTATTTGCTGACGGTTCAGCGGCATCCCCCGGGGCTCCCCCTCGGGTCACCTTGAAAACACCGGAACCGCAAGAATTGGAAAACAATTCGCGTCGACGCTAGTTGAGCTCCACCCCCCAAACACTCCCCATTAAAGTCAACGGAATCGTCTTGAATATGGAATTCACAGGACAACCAACTCGTTTTAATCAACTGGTCTTGATCGCCGTTTTGGTGGTCATTACATCGGCCGGTTGCACAGCGACGACTCCCAGATGGATCGATCAATCTTGGACTCCTATCGAATCGACTTTGCCGCCCTCCAGCGTCCAGTCGCCCGAGTTCAAGACAAGCGATCGAGCGAGCGTTAGCGACTCGGTTGCCTCGAAAACCGATGCACCCCAAGCAGCGGAGCCCGCCTCTGAAAAGACGGTAGCCAAGACGGCATCCCCACGGAGCTACACGGCCTCTCTAATTGAGAGCCCCGCCTCGTCAGATCCCGTTCCAATGAATTCATCCAATGGTCGGGGCTTACTCGTCGACCCCCCATTTGGAAATCTTACGGGGCTGGCACAAAACGAAACAACCAACGCGTCCACCGAGGTAATTCGCGGTCAAGATCCTGGCTACAACATGCAGGGCCGAAGCGGCAGTTACGTCCCACCAAACCCCAACGGCGCCTATGTGCCGCCGAACCAAGGTGGCAGTTACGTGCCTCCCGCCAACGGCGCTCAGCCTCCCCAACCCTACACGACCTACTCCCCGCAACAACAAGGAGAGGTGGCTCCATCCGTTCCCCCCGGTGCCGAGCAGGGTTACGACTATTTTGATTACGCCCCTCTGGGCGGAAACTACACCCAACCTAATTACGCTGATCTCGACGTGATGGTAAGGGAAACGCAAACCGGGAAGATGACCTTTGGTGCCGCCTACAACTCCAACAGCGGGCTGGTGGGACAAATCATCATTGATGAACGCAACTTTGACATTCTTGGGTTTCCGAAAAGCCTGCAGGAAATCAAAGACGGCACGGCCTTTCGCGGACGAGGACAGGGCTTCCGCATGGAGCTCGTTCCCGGAAACGAAGTTCAACGTTACCTCGTTAGTTTCACAGAACCTTACCTGTTTAATTCCCAAGTAAGTTTTTCAGCCAGTGGTTATTTCTTCGACCGGCGTTACTACGATTGGGACGAGCAACGCATTGGTGGTAAATTAAGTCTCGGCTATCGATTGACGCCGGATTTATCCTTCAGTGCTGGATTGCGGATGGAGGAGGTCAATATTCACGACCCTCGTACCAACGCATCTCCAGAGCTTAACGCAGCAGTCGGTGACAATTCACTTTATCTGGCTCAGTTCAGCTTGATCAACGATACCAGAGACCATCCATTCATGGCCACTTCTGGGTCTTATCTTGAACTCTCTTACAATCAGGGATTCGGCGATTACGACTTCCCCCGCGGTGACCTTGATTTCCGAAAATATTTCCTGGTCACTCAACGCCCTGATGGATCCGGACGGCACACATTGAGTTTTGGTACCAACGTGGGTGTCTCAGGCAGCAGCACACCGATTTATGAAAATTTCTTCGCCGGTGGTTTTTCGACCCTTCGTGGTTTCGAATTTCGAGGAGCCTCTCCCGTGCAAAACGGCGTGCGAGTGGGCGGACGTTTCCAATGGTTGAATACGGTGGAATACACCTTCCCCATCACAGCCGATGACATGTTCAAAGGCGTCTTCTTCTGCGACTTTGGTACCGTTGAACAGAACGTCGAAATCAACAGCGAAAACTTTCGCGTCTCACCTGGATTCGGTTTCCGTGTCCATATGCCAGTCGGAGGGGCCGGTGGCGCTCCCCTCGCGTTCGACTTTGCATTCCCAGTCAATCATGCTGAAACGGATGACCTGCAAGTCTTCAGTTTCTACATGGGCGTACTCAGGTAAGCGGTCCCACACCGCAAACGGCCTGCATCATTCAAACCAACCGACTTGGCACTCTCCTATTTTTTGCGAGAGTGCCGACCTTGGTTCGTACCTTTGACGCCGCGCGTCATTTCCATCATCAGCCCGCCCCATCGCGAGGCCTCAAGCCCGCGCTTTATCCAGCGGCCCCACCTGCTTCGTCCGAGGAGGTTTCCGCAACCTCTCCCTGCTTGACCACCAACACAGCGCATTTAGCATTCCGCATCACATCCTCGGTAATCGAGTGAGTGAACCAGCCGGCAATCCCGGAACGGCGATGCATTCCCATGACCAAAAGGTCCGCTCCCATATCCTCCAGGAACCCCACCAAACGTTTCGTGCTGGTGGATTTCTCGGTAACCAGAATTTTCAACTCGCGTGATAGCTTTCCACGAGTCGGTTCCAGAGCCTCCAATTCGACCGCAATATCGCGTGTTTCACCCGTCTCCGGATTGGTAATCGTGTCCGTTTGAGCGGAAACGGGGGGACTTGCGAAAAAGCAAACCGTCAGATGAGCCCCCAAACGTTCGGCTAAGTCATGGGAGGCATGCAGTGCTGGAAGACTTTCGGGCGAGAAATCCGTGGGGTGGACGATTTTTGAATACATGGGTTCTCCGGTTTTGTGGGGATAGACGGTCCTCAATAACTTGCCAGATTTTATAAATTCGGCAAGCCTAGGCGGCCTTCCACGCCGCGATTTTTGGGTCGTGCGTTATACTTGTCTGGACATTGGCCTGATTCACAACGAGATCAGGCAAAAACCTCGCGGTCACTCACCAGACGG
>JAAEPL010000105.1 GCA_024232675.1 Planctomycetaceae bacterium | reverse complement strand
TGGATCTGGACGGCACGGAGAACAAAAGCAAGCTTGGTGCCAACGCGATGCTGGGAGTGTCACTCGCCATAGCCAAAGCATCTGCCGATTATTACGGAGTCCCCTTGTTTCGTTACCTCGGTGGCAGTTCTGCCTGCGTTCTTCCAGCACCAATGATGAATATCGTCAATGGTGGGGAGCATGCCGATAACAATGTCGATGTACAAGAGTTTATGGTGATGCCGTTAGGCTTTGATGAATTCGGTGAGGCATTGCGTTGTGGTGCAGAAATCTTTCATCAGCTCAAAAAAGTATTGCATGACAAGTCTTACAGCACCACGGTTGGCGACGAAGGCGGGTTCGCACCGAATTTGAAAAGCAATGGCGAAGCTCTCGATTTGATTTTGATGGCGATTGAAAAAGCGGGATACAAACCTGGGGAACAAGTTTGGCTTGCTTTGGATGTGGCAGCCACCGAATTTTATGATTCAAAAACCGGTTTGTACTCCATCGATAGTAAGCAAATCAGCTCCGGAGAAATGGTGGATTTCCTCGCCGACTGGGCAAGTCGTTACCCCATTTGTTCCATCGAAGATGGTTGTAGCGAAGACGACTGGGATGGCTGGAAGCAATTGACCGACAAAATCGGCGACCGCGTGCAGTTGGTCGGAGATGACCTGTTTGTCACCAATACGACTCGCCTGAAACGCGGCATCGATGAAGGAATTGCCAACAGTATCTTGATCAAAGTTAATCAGATCGGGACGCTGACTGAGACCATTGATGCGATCAAAATGGCACGGCATGCGGGATACACGAGCGTCACCAGTCATCGAAGTGGTGAAACGGAAGACGCGACAATCGCTGATCTCGCCGTGGCAATGGAGACTGGGCAAATCAAAACAGGGTCCGCTTCGCGAAGCGATCGTATGGCGAAGTACAACCAGTTACTGCGGATTGAAGAATTGCTTGGCCCAACCGCCGTCTACGCAGGACGGATGTTTCCAAAACTTTCTCTGTAACCCAAGCGAACCGGCGTGGCGATGCCAGCACCAAGAGTGTCTGGCTTCGCCATTTCCCCCGGAGATGTCAGTATGCCGAAGCCCCAGAATGATTCACAGACGCGAGGGAAGTTACGCTCCCTGATGGATTCGCTAGGGTTGTGGCTATTTCTTTTCGCTGCGTTTGCCTTGCTGACCTTGAGCATCGGTGAAAAGAAAATTCAAAAACGGATGCAGATTTATCATAACCGGATCGTTCCACCTGCTTCCCAAAAGGCTGAAAGCCCGAAAGTTCAGGCGAGTGCCGGTGCCGAAGTTCGCGACTTACCCTACATCTATGAACTGACCGGATTACGCTGGATTTTTGGCGGGATAGCCTGTGTCGGGCTAACCCTATTTGCGTATAAGGGTTTCCTCACTTTCCGGCCAAATAGCGAAACAATAGACCCGGGGGAAGGTGAGCTGTCGTAGTGGGGTTGGACCTGCTGCGGTGTGTGGCGTCATAACCCACCTTGTTAAGATCGTCTCCCATGCTCATCTGAGGCGTGGATGGCCCTCCACCGCCGTTGGATAGGGGCATGTCAACATCAGCGGTCCGGGCACCGGAATTGGCATAGCTTGTGTAAAACCCGGAGCCTGCCTTCGTTGCTAGATCTTGGGCAGCGGCTATCTTGGGCAGCGGCTAAATAGGTGAAATACCTAACCTCGACGGTAAAAACTCCGTCAGCAGGGCATCTGGAACGGCGAGAGCGGTTTTTCTTCCCGAATTCGAAATCCTCCTCAATGGATCATAGAGTTTTTGTTTCAGATGAATTAAAATTCTCCGCTGGGCGAGGCTGATTCTGGCCCCCACGCTAGTGTGTATTTACATTTTGTTTGCCATCGTTAGGCAAATCATACCTTTGAAAATGAGGCTGGTTTCAATGAGATTCGTTTGTGCGTTAATGATGGGATTCATCCTGTTGGGTGTTGGTTGTGAAAGCTCCTCGGTCAAACAGGAATATATGCCTATCGGCGAACTGATGAAGGATAAAAAATTCATTGGTTATGAAGTGATCGTCGGGCCCGGTCTGCTGGAGCCCTATGAAGCGGGTGCCAAAGAAGAGGATCGCAATCGCAACACTGAAAAAATGGATATGAAGGGACCCATGCGCTTCTCCGACGATATTGTGGGTGGCATCATCGATAAGGAAACCGGAAAAGGAATTAACGGTTCTTATCTGCACCGCTGCGTGAATCTCGACGGAAAGGTTTATGACTTTCGCGTGGATGAAAATGCGGCTGGCTACGGCTATCGATTGGTTTCCGTACGCAATCAAGATGACGAACTTGGGATTTTTCTTCTAAAAACGAAAACTCCGATCACCAACCCGGATTCCGCTGGTGGTCGACGGCCTGTAGCGGGTGGTGCCAAAAAAGGGGGAGGCAAAAAGGGCGGAGGCAAAAAGGGTGACGCCAAAAAGGACGACGCTGATAAAGCTGCTGCCGACAAAGCTGCTGCCGACAAAGCCGCTGCCGATAAAGCTGCCGCCGACAAAGCTGCTGCCGACAAAGCTGCTGCCGACAAAGCTGCTGCCGACAAAGCCGCCGCCGACAAAGCTGCTGCTGAAAAGAAAGCTGCTGACGAAAAAGGCGATGATAAGAAGTAGCTTCTCGTAAACCGCCGGTTAATATCCAAGCTATCCTCAAATGCATCTGTGATTTTTGGATTAAGGATATATCTCTGGCATGAAAATAAGCGACGACAAAAGATAAGTAAGCCAACGTTATACCAATCGTTGGCTTGCTTGTTTTCGCTTTGGAGGGTCCGTATTCTTTTGTTCTGTAAGGTAGAACCGCATGTCTCAGGTACGTTGGGGAATTATTAGCACGGCCACAATTGGCCATCGGAATTGGCAAGCGATAAAGCTGTCTGGGAATGGCAGGGTGGCCGGGGTGGCTAGTCGTTCGAGCGATTCGGCTCAGGCCTATGTCCAACAGTGCCAGGACTGGTGTGCATTCGAGGAACCGCCGCTGGCATTTGGGAGTTACCAGGAACTCATCGAATCTGATCAAATCGATGCGGTTTATGTTCCTCTGCCTACAGGATTGCGCAAAGAATGGGTGATTGCGGCTGCCAAGGCGGGTAAGCACGTCATGTGCGAAAAGCCGTGCTCGGCTTCGCTGGCTGACCTGACGGAGATGACCGAAGCTTGCCGGGCGAATAACGTGCAATTCATGGACGGGGTGATGTTCATGCACACGGAGCGATTAAACCGGATGCGAGCGGTCCTCGAGGACGGTTCCAGCGTCGGCGATATGCGTCGGATTCACTGTCAGTTCAGTTTTTGTGCTGACGAGCAGTGGATGGAAACGGACATTCGGCTGGATAGTTCTTTGGAGCCGCAGGGTTGCCTTGGTGACCTTGGGTGGTACTGCATCCGCTACATCCTGTGGTCTATGAATTATCAAATGCCAGCGAGAGTCGAGGCGACGGTACTCACCGAGCGTCATCGTCAGGGCAGCCCTTCCGCAGTGCCAATTGAGTTTTCTGCGGAACTCTTTTTTGGCGACGGTGTCTCCGCAAGTTTCTATTGCAGTTTCATTACTGAGAATCAGCAATGGGCGAATATCAGCGGGACCAAGGGCTATCTGCATGTCAACGATTTCGTGCTCCCTTACAAAGGGGACGAAGCCACTTTCGAAGTTAGTAATGCCGACTTCGTGATGAATCAATGTGATTTTGAAATGTTGAATCATCGTCGCACCGAAACGGTGCAAGAGGCGGGGAACAGCGCATTGAATTCGGAAGAAACCAACCTCTTCCGAAACTTCAATGAGTTGGTCTTGGGGGGTACCCCCGACGAAAAATGGGCCGAAATCTCGCTGAAGACTCAACAGGTCATGGATCAATGCTTGATGGTGGCGCGGGAGAAGTCGGCCGTTACGTCGATTTAGAAGACGGTCGAGATAAGACAGCTCATAAAGCCGAGGAATGCTGGAAGTCTTTTGCCGGGCCCAGGATCAAGGATCGCGGGTGGCGCTGAAAATTTCTGCCAACATGCAGCGGATGCTGCCACCGCCGTATTTTTCTATCGTAGGAATCGATACGCTGACGATCTCGGATTCTTCTTTTAATGTTTGCAAGTGTCCGTCGGAGAGCGTTGGCAATGCGGTCTCTGACATCAGCAAAATGGGCCGAGAATCTGGCACCTCAATCTGCAGCATGTTGGCAGCAAATTGCGCAACTTGTTTGAGATCGATTTCCAAAACAGTTTTCCCAGATCCGGATAAGGCTTCTCTTACCTGTTTGGCTTGAGAGGGGTCTTTGATGGCTTCCAAGCAAACGATGGCGGCGTGTTTGGTGAGGGCTAAAATCACGTTGGTGTGATAGATGGGAAGGCCATCGGTGTAATAG
>JAAEPL010000104.1 GCA_024232675.1 Planctomycetaceae bacterium | reverse complement strand
TGATGACATGGAACTCGGTATCAGATGTTCCACATGAAGTCCTCAAAGAGGCTGTAAAGGTCTTTCTTCGCCGCTTAAGCAAATAGGTCGCAAAATCTGCATTCAAAAATCACGCTACAATCTACGGACGAGTTTGACCCTCCCACTGATATTTCGTAATCTCTTTTCTTCAATGTGATGTGGGTAGTACCTTGCATCAAGGGTCACTTACGATGATTCCGGCCGAACTCAGCAAGGGTGTTTTTTGTCATTTATGCGTGCCGGATTGGTTGGACCATTCTGAGTTTTCAGCACGGAATTCGAGATGTCTTAAAATCCACAAAACCCTCGAAAACTTAACCATTGATGGAAGCAGCGTTAGGATCGATGAACAGACACAACAAAATACTTCACCGCATTGGTCGAACACTTATCTACATCGTGGCAATCGTATTAATCCTAGCCGGCAGCCTAAAATTAATTGGCATAGGTGCGGATGATATGCTTGAGGGATTGAAGAAAGCGCGTTTGGATGGCTACCGGATTCCCATAAGCTTACTTTCCATTTCCTGCGGTCTTCTTTTAATCATTCGGCCTATCTGGAAATTGGGCCTGCTCATGTCTTCCGCATATTGGGGTGGCGCGATGGTTGCCCATTTGACGTACGACGATTCTTTTCTAATGCCAGCCACGTTTCTGGGACTGTTATGGTTGGGCGCTTTGCTTTTCAGCCGATCGTAAAAGAACCCGGTGCCCAACGCTTGGCTTATCAAACCCATTCTCATGCGGAACACCTGTGAATTTTCGATGGCGGCGGGCGACAACGACGCTAGTGTCAACCTACTAATCGAACTCGTCGAAATCCAACCGACTGTTCCGTCAAAGCAAAAGGAACTCTCCCTCCCAAGCCAGAACAGAACCGAACTGATTCTTATTTGCGGTCGGTGATGGGGGACTTGAGGATGCCCGCCGCGCATGAAAAAAACCGAGCCGTATCATCGACTCGGTTCTTTGAACTCAAAAAGTACACCCGAAGGGATTCGAACCCCTAACCCTCGGTTCCGAAGACCGATGCTCTATCCAGTTGAGCTACGGGTGCCTAGGTAATTTGCGATTACCAAGCTCACTTTTTAGGGTATCGGATTCATTTCGTCAATGATTCATTAAAATCGCCCGGAAGTCGCGAATTCAGCGATACGGGGCACAGTTGCAGCGGGTTTTCAACTTCGTCGAGCTGCCCTCAAAAAAACCGGCTCTCTCAGATGGGCCAAACAAGATGGCGAACCCCGGAACGGGTACGGCAGCGATCTTCAGATTCCCTGAGACAGCCTATTCCAAATTGCCGAATTCCAATTTTCCACCCGCAGGGCCCGTTATCAGAGAATGCGTGAGCCCCTATGGCTCATACGTCCAGACGCGCCATGGCCTCTTCGGTGATATCAAAATTCGCTGACACACTTTGCACATCATCGTGATCATCGAGCGTCTCCATTAGCGAGAGCACTGTCTTTGCATTCTGCACATCGACTTCAACCGTATTCTGAGGAATTCGAGTTACCTGGGCGGAAAGGCATGCAATCTCAGCATCTTCCAAAGCTTGTCGCACGTCCGAGAAGATATCGGGATCACAAAGCACTTCAAACTCAGCGTCCTCCGTTTTGATATCTTCCGCTCCGGCATTCAGAGCGACTTCCATCAGCTGCTCCTCAGTGGCTTTATCTTTGGCTATGACAAACAGACCTTTGCGGTCGAACATCCAGGCAACGCAACCCGTTGCCCCCAGATTACCGTTGTGTTTTTCGAAGATCTTGCGAACTTCGGGAGCCGTGCGATTCCGATTGTCGGTCAAGATATCGCACATGACCGCGACCCCTGCCGGGCCATAGCCCTCGTAGACAATCTCTTCGAAGGCATCGCCTTCCTGTCCGCCGCAACCTTTTTTGATGGCTCGAGCGATGTTGTCTTTGGGCATGCTGACGGCTTTCGCATCCGCGATAACCGTTCTCAGTCGTGAGTTGGAGTCGGGATCACCGCCTCCTTGTTTTGCCGCCACAATGATGGCTTTGCTCAATTTACTCCACAGCTTGCCACGTTTTGCATCCGTGGCGGCTTTCTTGTGTTTGATATTGGCCCACTTACTGTGACCCGCCATACGCTTGCTCCGTTGTCAACGTGATCGAGCAGAGCAGGGGATTCCACCCATTTACCCTGCGCTAATGAAATGTCTAACGCGGTTTCTTTTTCGCCAACCGCTTGGATGCCGAATTTTTCCGCGTCGCTTT
The DNA here is from genome assembly GCA_024232675.1 of Planctomycetaceae bacterium. Lineage (GTDB taxonomy): Bacteria > Planctomycetota > Planctomycetia > Pirellulales > Pirellulaceae > CAJQPP01. Next base: position 4,072 of record JAAEPL010000104.1, on the reverse strand, counting down.
CTTAGCAGTCGTTTTTTTCTTGGCAGCCGTCTTTTTGGCGGATTTCGTCGCCGTTTTCTTGGCAGCTGTCTTTTTCACGGCCGCTTTTTTGGTGGTCTTTTTCTTGACGGCCGCCTTTTTAGTCGGCTTTTTAGTGGCCGTTTTCTTGGCTGCTTTTTTCTTAGTCGCAGCGGCTTTGGTTTTGGTGGCCTTCTTTGTCACGGCCGCCTTTTTGGGAGCAGCGGATTTTTTGGGAGCAGCGGATTTTTTCCCAGCGTCAGCCTTCTTTGCCGGCGTCGCTTTTTTAGCGGCCGACTTTTTCTTGCCTGCCGGTTCTTCCGCTACTGGTTCCTCAGCCGGTTTTTCTTCGACGACGGGCACGACCTTCTTTTTGCGAACCCGTTTGGGAAAACGATCTTTCGCGTCGGTATCTATTCCCAGCAAGACATTGCGTATTTCGTTATTAAAGGGCGACGACGAATACGCGACGGCCAACTGGTGGACCAGCGAAAAGAATTCAACTCCCTTGTTTTTCGCAATCGCTCGTTCCAGACCCGGCACTGTCTTATTGTGTGCTTCTTTTTCGTCAATCACCCCGACGGTGTACATCAAATTGATCAGCGACTTGTCGATCCCAATAGAGTGCCCGCTAAGACCATTTTGAGCGACGTAGGAAACCACAAAAGGCGTGATCCCACTGTACTCCTCCAGTTTCTGAACCGCTTTTCCGAGGTTCTCCTTACGCAGGATATCGATATCGAATGTGTAATCCGTTTCGAACATCGAGTGCAGAGTTTTCTTCAGGCGTACGGCGGCCTCGTTGGGGTCCGTTACGCAACTGAGCACTTCTGCCAGCTCCACCGCTGTGGTGACTCGGACTTCATTCCAGTCGAAATAACCTTCTTGAAGACGAGCAAAAGCCTCGTCGGCGGCCTCGTACTTGGTATCCTCCAAAACACACGCGTAAAGCAGGTGGTCGAGCACCGAGCGATCGGATGGCGGGGCTACCGGTTGATAATGTTTCTTAGCAACTCGATGCAACTTGGCGAGTTTTGCGGCGCGATTGGTTACTGCCATGGGTTCTTAGGTCTAGAAAAAATCTCTTGTATGTGGGTAGTTTGGTCTTCTGGGTACCGCTTTGATCAACGGGTGATTCTCAATTTGAATTATAAAATCTCGCTTCCTGGCGTCTCTTGAGTTTCGCAACTCGATGGGTCGCGATGCTACCTCGTCGTGCAGGCCTGCGTAGATTTTCCAACGCGGATCAAGACACCTCCGTGGTGGGCGGTTCTTCGGTGACGTCACCATCATGATCCTCATCACTGGGATCCGGTTCCGATGGCAAGACTTCATTCAGGATGCGTGTCACCTCCATGGCGTTCTTGGCACCCTTGTCGAGGACAAATTTGAGCTGCGGGGTGTAGCGTGTGTCGATTCGATTCCCAACTCTTTTCTGCAGGAATCCGCAACTACTACGCAGACCATTCAAGCAGGTCCGCTGTTTGGCCTCGTCTCCTAATACGGAGACGTAGACCTTCGCGTTTCTAAGATCACCGGAAACCTCAACGAGGGTTACGGTGACATCTTGGACACGCGGATCTTTCAGTTCTAACAAAATCGCCGTACTGACGACTTCGCGAATCGCTTGGGCTGCTTTTAAGGCGCGACGGGAACTCATTTCGATTACCGAATCTTTGGACAAAAGGGGGAACTACAGGGTGCGGGCAACTTCCACGATTTTGTAAGCTTCCAGCGTGTCGCCTTCCTTGATGTCGTTGTATCCGGACAATTTGATGCCACATTCCATTCCACGTTGGACTTCCTTGGCATCGTCCTTTTCTCGTTTCAGTGAATCGAGAGGGTAATCACCGATAATGCGACTATCGCGGATCAAGCGAATACGGCAACCGCGTTCGATGTTCCCACGCATAACTCGGCAACCCGCAATGGCGCCCACTCGGCTGATGCTGAACACGCGTTGCACCATTGCCATTCCGAGTTCGACCGTGCTTTCTTCGGGTTTCAAACGACCCTCGAGAGTCGCCTTGATGTCATCAGTGACCTTGTAGATCACCTCATAACGGCGAATTTCAACCTGCAACTCATCGGCTAATGCTCGAGCCGCTTCGTCGGGCACGACATTAAATCCAATGATCACAGCTTGGGACGCTTGAGCCAGTCGCACGTCGGCGACCGTCACTCCACCCACCAGGTTTTGCAGTGTCTTCACTCGCACTTCCGGATGATCCAGCTTTCCAAGTTCTTTCTGGATCGCTTCGATTGATCCGCGAACATCCGAGCGAATGATCAGGTTTAATTCAACCACATCTTCGACTTTACCCAACGTTCCCGTTTCCAAACGATCTTGGAATTCTTCGAGGGAAACGCGTGTCGTCACACCGGATAGATTCTGTCGACGCGATTGGAACTCACGCGACTGTGCAATCTCTCGAGCATCCGAAATATCGTCCAGCACATAAAAGCGGTCACCCGCGTCTGGTGCAATATCAAGGCCGGTAATGTTAACGGGAGTGGAGGGACCTGCAAGTTTCTCTTTACGGTTCACATCGAGAGTGTTGTACAAGGCTTTTACGCGACCGTGTGAGGCCCCGCAAACCACGACATCACCGACATTGAGCGTTCCGTTTTGCACCATCAATTTGGCAATCACACCTCGCCCGGGTTGCTGTTCAGCTTCCAAGCAAGTTCCCATCGCAGCGCGATTCGGATTGGCTTTGTATTCATGGAGTTCCGCGGTCACTAAAATAGTTTCCAGCAGTTCATCGATGCCTTCCCCTTTAGTGGCACTGGTTCGAACGACCTCGATGTCGCCGCCCCATTCACTGGGCAGCAACTCGTGAGATGCGAGATCCTGCAAGGCCTTGTCGGCATCCGCGCCCGGCAGATCAATTTTATTAAGAGCGACAATAATCGGTACGCCCGCCGCTTTGGCATGGCTGATCGCTTCCTCCGTTTGCGGCATCACGCCATCGTCGGCGGCTACCACCAACACAGCGATGTCGGTTACGTTCGCACCGCGAGCACGCATTTCTGTAAATGCTTCGTGACCAGGCGTATCGACAAACGCGATCTTTTGATCTTGTTTTTCGATTTCGTAGGCTCGAATGTGCTGGGTAATTCCGCCCGCTTCTCCTGAAACCACATTGATACCAATGATGGCGTCCAAGAGTGACGTTTTTCCGTGATCAACATGACCCAAAAACGTGACCACAGGGGGTCGCGGTAGAAGCGATGCTGGGTCGTCCTCTTTCTCAAGCGTGTCGATCAATTTGTCTTCTAGAGATTCGGCAGGATGGGTGTCGAGGTTTTCAACGCCAAACTGCTCAATCAGAATCGCCACAATTTCTTCGTCCAACATCGAATTAATGTTGGGCATCCCCGAGTCGGAGATTTGTTGTACCGTCAAACACACCTTCACCGACGGGATACCCGCGGCTTCCGAAAAGGCCCTAACGGAACATGGCAGTTCCAATGAAATATTGTCTTTACGTGGTGCTGCGGTGTTAGCCACAGGTCCGTTCCGTCTTCTTTGCGGGCGTCTCCGCGAGTAGCGATCGTCGTCTCCTCGATTCGGACGACGCCGAGCCGGCCGGGACTGACGAGTGCTACCTAGAGCCGTATCAGATTTTTCTTCACCCGCAGCTCCGCGACCACCCTTTTTGGTTCGTCGTCGACCCGTGAGTGGACCCGCCGGCACTTGTGCTTCCACAGGCCCTGTCGGCGCGGACGAACCTTTGCCTTTTTTGGCAGGCCGTGTTTTTGCTTTAGTGAAATCCTGCAAAGGCGCTGAAGTACCAGATTTCGCTTGCTTTCGCATCGCGTCGCGGATTGCCTCTTGGGGCAAAGCGATATCTGGCTTTTGCACTTTCTCTTTTGGTTTTGACGAGGCCGAAGGCTGTTTGACTTCGGGCATCGCAGCCACTTTGATATTGATCCCTGGCTTTTTTGGCTCTCGTTGCGACGAGGATTTACCTCGGCCCGAACGCGACTTGGAGTCGAGGTCGCGAACTTCACCGGAGCGAGATGCTGGAGCTCGACGAACCGGGATCGGTCGACCGGGCCTTTCCGGTCT
>JAAEPL010000103.1 GCA_024232675.1 Planctomycetaceae bacterium | reverse complement strand
GCTGCCATCAACGAAAAGCTGGGTCCTCGATAACGTCCAATATTGTGCTCCATCGGCTGCCGATGTTTGTCAGATAGACGGGCTAGTCTCTCCCCCTAAGACCAGGGCGTTGGTGACCGTCCTTGCCCGTTTGTTCATTTTGGGTGGTGCTTGAGGGAGTATGCGCAGGCCAAATTTAGATTTGTGGTCGCATTACATGTGGAACGCATGTCGATCCGTAATCCTGTTAGGCATCGGTTTGTGGCAGATGGGGGTACCCGGCATAACGGCGCGAGCGGCTGCCTTGCCGCACGCCGCGATCGATAGGTTTATTTTTTATCGCGAGCAACCTGTTCGATTTTCCGCCAAGTTTTGAGCTCGGGACCAATTTGATCCATCGTAGACAAGCCGAGTCCGGAATGCCGGAGCCGGCAAGCAGAACAGGAAATATCGCGACCCTTGCGTTGCCTTGAACTCACGCGGGTAATCGAGTGGAGTGGGTGGGTTGGATGCCTTAGTGCGATAGAGCTTCTCAAGCTAACGCTCAAGATCGCAATTTCTAATGCCTCACAACAGATACCACAGGAGAGCAAGGACTTGCGAGGAAGCTGAGATCTTGGGTGCCCTTACTGCCTTAAATGACTCGCTGATTTTTTTTGGCAAGCGAGCTGCCACTGCGCGACGCTAGCCAATATTTAAGCCATTGCGGCGTGTCGCATTCACGAAGGGGTGGGTTCGCCAAGGGAATCGACCGCGCCCGGATTTGGCGAAGGGACGTTGTGGCCCTGCATGATTCTACGGGATGGCGAGCCACGGCAATTGGAAGACGGGGGGCACGTCCTATCACGGTAGCGAGGGTTGCAAAACCGAAGACTGTTTTACCTATCTCGGTGTCGTGCCTTGTTAATTGCAAACCAAGAGGAGCTTGGTCTCACCGCCGGCGGATAAAACCTGTGCCGCAAACCAGTCCCGCCAGGAGAAGCAAGCTTGAAGGTTCCGGTACCGCGGTCAAAACCGTAAAACCGTAACTGGAAGCATCTGCAGCTGAACCTCCGTCAATCAAAATGTCGAAAGAGACATCACTGTAATTGCCAAGCAATTTGATCGAAAAACCTGAATCGGCTGTGTTGTTTCCTTCGCTGGCGTTAATTTGGATCGTGTTGTTGCCGAAGGGGAAATTTGGATTTGTTAGATTCCAATCCAACACGGGCCGTTCGATCGTGTTCGAATAAAAGATGAATTCGTGCGCGCTGCTGTCTAGAAAATTAAACAGAAAAATCGGGTCTGTCACAGCCTCGCTAAAAGTCACGCTGGTGGCTCCGACGGGACCACCTAAGTTCCAATCAATAGTAGCCGCTTCGGAAAGAACGCCAGGGTCGGCAATACCGGGTACGTTGTTGGAGCTTAGGTTGGTCGCCCAGTTGGTTGTAAAAAACTGTCCGCCGGTGGGCGAAAGCAGACCCGTCTGATTGTTGACGCTAACGTTGACACTCCCCAAGTTTCCATTAATAAGTCCATCCGCCGTGGAATCTGAGTTATCCCAGTCGACAGATATCAAATCGGCAGGTGCCATACTCGGCAACCCCAAGCAAATGAAAATAGTAGCAACGGTGAGCGCAAAAACGGGGACTGACTTTGTTATCACGTGTAAGCTCACTAATAAAAGAACGATACATAAATCTTTAAAAACAATAACTCTAATACCCGCTTTGTAAAGCGAATTACTCGTTAGAAATTGGATCTGGTGGTGAGGGAGGGGACCTGCAAGTTAGCAACGAGTGAAACCTGCATAAAACCCATCGCCGACTGTTAGTAAATGCACAAAGCGACTCGAGACGGTATGAGATTACAGGAGTTACTTTTGAAATCTCGGAAATAAAAATCAGTGAGGGGATGTGTCGCCGGCTGCTGAGGTCCCATGGTTAAAAATTTATGCGCGGTGTTTGCCGCCAATGTGCGCAGGTGCCGATACGGGAGGTACGCATTCAAGATTGCGTTGGAAACACTTGTTTCCATTTGCCTGTCTTTGCGTAGCTGTTGTGGTGTTCTTCATTTTGATGATTGACCTGATTGATCATTCGTTAATAGATGCTCCCACGGCCTGGTGAAGAAGGAAAACGTTATCAATCGTTTGTTTTAGATGTTTAGCAAATGACAGGTAAGCAGCCTATCGAACGCGGATGTGTGCCACACGGTGGTATGAAATTTATTCCCTAAAGTCATGTCGTGGATTCCCTTTCAGCGGGGTTGGTGAATGCAATATACTGATGGGAGTTTTGATCAAATTTTCAGAGTAACAGGGTATTTATATGCAGCGGTTTTTTTTAGGTGTTTGCTTGTTGGCGTTCGTCTCGCCTGCGGTCGCTCAGGAAAAAACATCTTTCGGCGAATTTACGTTGAACGCAATGTTCGACAAGCAGGTTCAAAAAGAACTTGACTTGGTGGACGAGCAAAGGGCCGAGATTAGCGAGCAACTAAAAGGGCTGACGGAATTTCGCAATGAGCTGTCGGTCGAATTGCGCGACATGAAATCGGCGGGAGGCGCGGAGCAGGCCTTGCTCAATCGCCGCGACGAGATGCGTGAAGAACTCAAGGCGCAGAAAAAGAAAGTAGAGTCGCAGGTTCTCGATATCTTGTTACCCCACCAACAGAAACGCCTGCGAGAAGTGTCTGCCCAGTACGTTAACCGTGAGGCGATGAAACAGAACAAGGTGAATACAGGATTGTTAACACCTCAAATGTTGGAGTACTTAGACGTCGATGACGAACAAGCAAAGCGTATAGCAAAACGCGCTGAGAAAATCAGGAAACGTTTAACTGAAAAAATTGAGACGTTAAAAAAAGAGGCAATGGAAGATTTAATGAAAGAGTTGTCTTCTAAGCAGAAAAAGAAATATCGCGATTTGATGGGTGAGGAGTTTAAGCGGTAAGCTTGAACGGCAATCAGCAATAGCATCGCCAAACTTGGAGCCACGGTGATGACTAAAAAGGAATCTCCCCTCAATTAAGCCACCGTATGTTTCGCACATGATGCCTTGGTTCCCATATAAATGGAGTGAATTACAGATTATGAAATTGATGTTGGGGATGTTACTTATGCTGCTGCCTTGGGGGGCGGTCGCTGCACAGGTTCACTACTTCGAAGATGGGAGACCTTGGCGGAATCAAGCCAACCGTGGCCCTGACGCGGTGGTGGATGGTTGGTATTACAACCTCGGTTTGACCGGTATGCGGGCTCAGCTAATACCCGAGCGCCCACGTCACCTGTTGATCAAGCACGTGTTTGCCGGATCGCCAGCCAATCGAAAGGTTCGCGTGGGCGATTACATCGTCGGCGTTGGAGGCACGCCGTTTACAGAACCGCATCAAAACGGTTACGGAGAGGAAGTCTTTGGGGCGGCGGGACCGATTCGCGATTTTGCCAAGGCATTGGAATTCGCCCAGAGTGCAGAGGGGAATGGCACGCTGGTCATCGACGTCGAACGTCAAGGTAAGCCCTTACAGTTGAAACTCAAGATTGGGAAACGCTACGGAGCGTTTAGCGCGAGCTACCCAGCGGCAGATACCAAGACCTCCCGCATTTTGAAGGACCTTTATGGCTACCTCGAAGCCACCCAGCAACCGAACGGATCTTGGGGCAGCCCGCCGCACGATACCTTTGCTCCGTTAGCTTTATTGGCAAGCGGGCAGAAACGATATCTGAATCTGGTCAGGAAGAATGTGCGGTATCACGCGGCCAGCACGCAAGCAAAAGATAGCTCGTGGTTGATCAATTGGCGGTACATGGCGGCGGCGATTGTGATGAGTGAGTTCTATTTGGCGACCGAGGAATCGTGGGTACTGGATGAACTGCAGGAAGTACATGATTTTCTGATCTCCAGTCAGTACGTGGATCTATCGCAAATCGATGCCAAAACACGCAAAGAACGCCCACAGGACCTGCCTAAAACCCCGATGACTGCGCACGGCGGCTGGGGACACAATCCTGGTTTCGAGGGTTACGGTCCGATTAGTATGTTGACGGGGCAGGGGGCTTTGGCCTTTGCTTTGATGGAAAAATGTGGGGTGAACGTTGACCGCCAGCGACATAAATTTGCTTATGATTTTTTAGGCCGCGCGGCCGGCCGCAACGGCTACGTCTGGTATGCCGACCAAGCCGCGGGGCAAGATAATTGGGCGGATATGGGACGCACGGGTGCGGCCGGGATTGCCAATGCGGTTAGCCCCTATCCAGAAGCTATCTATCAAACGCGAGCCTTGAGCCACGCCCGGGTCATCGGAGACCATCCCGAAAGTTTTCCCGATACCCATGGATCACCGATTATGGGTATGGGCTACGCTGCCTTAGCGGCGTTCTATGATGCTCCCAGTTTTCGACGATTGATGGATGAAAACCGTTGGTGGTTTGCCTTGTCGCAATGTCCCGATGGGACTTTTTATTATCAGCCGAACCGGGATAACGCCGGCTATGGTGCCGATTCACGACTCTCGGC
>JAAEPL010000102.1 GCA_024232675.1 Planctomycetaceae bacterium | reverse complement strand
GGTCTCCACGACCTGCTCGACGGTTAATTCCCCCACGTCGACCTCCACCGCATCATGGGCCCTTTCCAGCCGCCCAATTTCGCGGGTTTCATCACGCAAGTCGCGAATTTTCTGTTCCTCAATCACGCGTTCCAACAAAAGCTCTGGTTCGGAAATTTTCATTTCCAGCCACCGTCTGCGCGCCCGAACTTCCGCGGCAGCGGTCAAGAAAATTTTGCAGGGCGAGTCAGGAAAAGCGACGGTGCCTTGATCCCGTCCCTCGCAGACAAAATCCCCTTGGCTGGCGATCACCCTTTGCAACTCCACCAATCTTTCCCTTACCTCTGGGTGCGTGGCGACGCGTGAGGCATTCTGGGAAACGCGAGAGTCACGCAAATGGTCTGTCACATCGACTTGGTTTACAAAAACCCGTCCGTGCTCCATGCCTAGCTGGATTTGCTGCAGCGCGCGTTGCACCGCATCGTGGTCATCCAAATCGACGCCGCTCTCGGTCAAGGACCAAGCAATCGCTCGGTACATTGCCCCCGTATCAAGATATTGAAAACCAAGTCGCTTTGCTAACGTCTTGGCGACGGTACTTTTACCGGCCCCGGCGGGGCCATCTATCGTTATGATCATCTATCGCTACAGTCGTTCATCACCAAACTAAAGTAATTTCGATTAATTCGTGGGCGGCAACTTTGAGTTGAATCACGTCATTTTGCGGAGTCAATTCTCGGATTTCTTCGCCGTCAAGTCGCTTTGTAATCGCCCGTGAAACTTGGCGGAAGCAACGCAAAGACAAATCGACTCGACGCCCCTCTGTTTCCTTCAAGAGGACACGCAAGCTAGATCCATCTTGAGCTGGGAGCCAATACAAAGCCATCACATTTTTTTGATTCAAATGAAATAGCCAGGCAAGGGATTCTTGAATCGGTTCGCCCGCAGCTTCCAAATCATCGGCCGCCATATTGGAGATCGCGGCTTGGTAAGGGTAGGGCAGATCGACGCCGACTCCAAAGCGAAATTGACGACTGGTTTCGCCAGGCACTACCAGCAAGCCATCGATGCTCCGCATGCCGATGCGTTGAAACCAAGGCCGCCCATCAGGCAACAAGGCAGTACGAAATTCATGTTGATCAATCTCCAAAGCCAGCGGGGCGACCATGCGGGAACGCGTCAACTGTTGCCGGGATTCGTTTTGCCATGTGAAAAACCGACTCGATTCATCCTTCCAAGCAAAACGACAGGCAATGTAATTCTGCCAAGGATCTCCCTGCGGAGGAATCACATCTTGCAATTCGATCTCCAGATTGAGCAGGGGAATCCCCCGAACGATCGTTGCTTTTTGAATAAACGTGGCAACTTTTTTCTTTCCGATAACCAATGCACCTCGCGTGGTGATTTGCCCACGGACTTTACTATTACAGGTCACTCGACATTCGTCAGCCACCATGCGGGCTGCCACAGCCTCCTGTCGTCCGGTTCGAGAACGAGTCGCTTTGATTTGGCGGGCGACAATCTTCTGCCCCAACAGATTGCCGCGTTTGCCATGTTGCTTGATGGCACCCACCCCTCCGGTCGCCTCGTCCATCTCCACTTCGAAAAACTCATTCCGCAGAAAAAAGCCCTCTGCCAAATCGGGTGCCACAGGCTGTCCATCCAGTGCCGTTTGCTGTGACGCGGTTATCTGCGCCAGGCCCATACCTGGCACTTCCAAAACGGTCCCCGATTCGTCAGTAAATAAAACCGCTGAATGCTGGTTGTCGAGATTGCCCTGGGGAACAAAAAATCGCCGGCGAAAGGAAAATGGATTCACGATGCGATAGGCATCCGCCGCGGAACTGAGCGTCTCTGTGTTCGTGGAGGGGCTGGGCGAAATTTCTTGGGAGTCTTTATCACCAGCCATGTGTCCGTCAATTTCATCCAGTCGTGCCAATAACTGATCCGGCTGGGCTGGTTCTTTTTGGGCAACTCGCATCGCCATACTCCCACTTGCCGCCAGTAATCCAATTTGCTCATGCCAATAATTCGAAAAACGGGATAGCGGATCCCGCGCACCCCCACTCACCATCTGGCTTAGGTAGGGCTCCCGGTAATCATCGCTGACATAACTTTGCGTAAAACCAGGGTCGACAAAGGCGTCAAAGAACGTCGTCAGCGTCACGAACTCACCAAGAATTGGACCGTACCGACTGCTATGCATCAGGTCCTGCCAATAATCGCAACCTCGACCCGGCCACTGCACAAACAGCTGATGGGCGTCTTGGTTGATATCAATGATCTCACCAACATGCACACCTAAATTGAGAAATGCAGCCGGATCGGACACCAAATGAGGCGGTGATATCAACGCGTTTACCGTCGTCCCATCCGCTCCCTCCCAACGAATCTGGTTAGCCGACGACTGGGGAAAGACTCCTTCATCCAGTGTGCAATGAATGGCCGATTGCATGCCAAACTGATCCAACAACCCCGGTAAACCAACGCGCAAACCAAAACGGCGGCGGGCAAAAATCCTCGTCGACTCTCCAGTCAGTTCCACCATTTTTTGCTGCCCCAATTGGAACTGGCGAAGACAGCTCCATGTCGACAGCAGGACATTTTGCAATTCCTGAAACTCCCCCCCCACCACGCATAGTTTTTGAGATTGGATCTGCTCTCGCAACTGGTCGGCAAGCGCGTCGTCAGCCAGCACGGAGCTTAACGTCTTCCCATCGCTGTGAATGGAAAAAGGCACCGTCTGCTTCAGTTGCTGCTGCAGACGGTCCCCAAGTGTCTCAGGAGTTAAGTAAACCAGATTAATTAAATTGGCTGGCGTGGGGAAAAACCGAATTCTCTCTTCCAATAAAAGGTCAAAGCACTTTTGGATGGTCGAAGCGTAGATCGTGCCATCGGCTTGGCTACTATCTTGAACCGCCTGCAAAACCAAGGTTTGGAACTCCACTTCGTCCAAACTGCTGGAATACCGCAACTGCCGGGTCATTAACTGAACCTGTAGGTAGCAATAACCTAGCGAGAAAAAATCGGCCACGATTCGTTTATCGAAAGTGTCGGTGGCGTTTACCTTTTCAAGTATGTTGGCCACGACTTTTAAGCGGTCGAGCTGACCCGGAACCAGCATGCCTCCGCGATCCGAAAACCGAATCACTTCACTTTTCGCGATTTGGGATTTTGCAAAATCGGGGACCAAAACGACCCAGCCACGTGGGTCTTCGGGCAATTCGTCAACACGGTGCCATTGAGGAATACGAGCCGCTATTTCTAATAAAGCTGGATGCCACATGGCTGTCCAACAAGCCAAAACCTCAGCCGCCTCGACACCGGCCAAATGGGACGGAAAATCTTCCCAGCCATGACTGTCCACCGCTAAAGCCAGATGTTGGATTTCGGCCTGCGGAGACTCTTCGTGATGTTTATTAACGTTCATGGAAAATAGAGTACCCCACTTCACGTGCGGAAACGATTCAATAGATTCTTAATGTTCGGATTTTGCGGAACGTATGGAAACGATGTGAGCTTCTCAGGACGACTGTAACCGCTCTGGGGACATTTGGTGTGATTTTCTTAAATCTCGCAAATCAATGGAACCAGACGGGCCTAGAGCCGTCTAAAAGGTTATACGCGTGAGCAAAATTCGATCCCCGTTGCGGATTATTCCGGCATATAATTCGAAGTTTTCAACCCTTCAAAAAGTTGACAATTGCCGGTTTTTGTCAGTACAGTGGTGTTAGAGCGGAGTTCGCGCAAACACCTCAGTCACATCTCCTCCTGCCACTTCCAAAACGTTCAGCAGTTCGACCCTCAGGTTGCCTTGCTGGCAATCGATTGTTGGAAGGTGTTGGCTCGCCGCTTTGACGGTATCGTCCCAGAGGAATGGGTGCGGTGGCGTAAGGCATATCCCGCATCCATTTAAATTGAAACATTAGCGATAGGAATTCCAATGGCCAAGACCAAAGGTGTTTGGGGAATTGACATCGGACAAACCGCCCTGAAGGCACTCCGTTGTTACATCGACGATGAAGGCAACGTAGTTGCTGACTCGTACGATTTTATCGAGTACCCCAAAGCTCTCAGTCTTCCAGACGCTGACGAAGAGGCCTTGGTAACCGAGGCATTGGATTCTTTCCTCAGCCGGAATGACGTACGCGGTGAATCCGTCGCGGTAACCATCGCTGGGCAGTCCGGGCTGTCGAGGTTCTTTAAGCCACCTCCCGTCGATTCGCGAACCCTTCCTGACATCGTCAAGTACGAAGTCCGCCAACAAATCCCATTTCCCATTGAAGATGTCATCTGGGATTGGCAGAGCATGGGCGGGTCCGAAATGGATAACGTCATCGTCGATGCGGAAGTCGGACTATTCGCGATCAAACGCGACACGGTCTACACCGCCCTGCAGCCGTTTTTGAAAAAGGAAATCGAAGTCGATCTAGTTCAACTGTCACCTTTGGCAACCCAAAATGTGGTCTGCCATGAAGTGCTGGAAGATTTGCCGGAAGGCGAAGAGATCGACATGGATTCTCTGCCTGATTCCCTGGTGATCCTTTCCATGGGAACCGACGCTACCGATTTGATCGTGACCAATGGCGTCCGACTATGGCTACGAAACATTCCCATTGGTGGCAACCACTTCACCAAAGAACTTTCGCGTGAATTGAAACTCACCCACGCCAAAGCCGAACACCTCAAACGCAACGCACGACAGGCCGAGGATCCCAAGACGGTTTTCCAAGCCATGCGTCGTGTATTTAACGATCTCAAAAAAGAAATCGATCGTTCCCTCTCGTACTACGCCGGTATGGATAAAGGTGCCAACCTGGACCGCATCGTGCTCATGGGGAATGCGGCCCGTCTCCCCGGTCTGCGGCAATTCCTTAATAAGCAACTGGAAATGGATATCGCCAAGATCTCCGAATTCAGTCGTTTACAGGGACCCGTCACTGAAGAGCGAGCGTTCAAAGAGAATATCTTGTCTTTCGCACCCGTCTACGGTTTGTGCCTGCAAGAATTGGACAAGGCGCGGGTTAACACCAACCTGTTGCCCGTGGAATTCGTCAACGAACGCATCGTACGTGCGAAGAAACCCTGGGTGCTGGCCTCGGTAAGCATCTTGATGCTGGGCATGCTGTTTAGTTACTTCTTCCTCAATCAACAGTGGTGGGGTGTCCAAGAGAACTACACCAGCGAAGGAGTTTCTTGGGACAAAGCGGCC
>JAAEPL010000101.1 GCA_024232675.1 Planctomycetaceae bacterium | reverse complement strand
TCGGGATAAATCATCAACAGGCACAGTTTCATTTACCTCTGCGAGAATCCGCCCACTGCTACATTGACCAATTCCTCGATGAACAGGGGCTTTCGGAAAGCCGCTACCTGGTTATTAACCCGGGCGCCAGTTGGCCCTCCAAGCGTTGGGAAGATGAGCGATTTGGCAAGGTCGCTCGCGAGCTGCACCAGCAAACGGGCTTGCGGCCTGTGATCACCTGGGCAGGGGACGAGGAACGTAAGATGTCCATGGCGATTTGCGCTAGCTCAGAGGGAGCAGCGATCCTGGCGCCCCCAACCGATCTCCAACAGTTGGCTGCTTTAATGCAGCGAGCAGAGCTGTTCCTTGGCTGCGACACTGGGCCTCTTCATCTAGCGGCAGCCGTCGATACCATCTGTGTTGGTCTCTACGGTCCCACTCGTCCGCAAGACTCGGGTGCCTACGGTCAAAAGCACTTTGCCATTCAGAATGAATACCAGTCGGGAAACAGTCGGCAACGTCGCAGAGGCTCCAATCACGCGATGCGGACCATTACGGAGCCCCAAGTCATTCATGCCTGTTGCCGAGCCTTGGCGGCAGCCCGAGTGGCCGCCACCCGACAGACCATTGAGCGGGCGGCCTAGACCGAACTCACGAAGCGTTATTTTCTGCCGTGTTTTGAGAATGACAAATCGGAAATCACGGGCAGATGATCCGAACCGATGCTCGGGTTGGTACGTCGGTTCTCCACGACCACACCTTCGCTCACAAAACAGTGATCAATACAGATACTGATGGGCCAAAACCAAGTCGGCCAAGAATGCTGCAAACCAAAACCTTGTCGACTATCTCGAAACTCTGTCTTATCTAATAAGGTTTGTAGTGCATGACTTTGAGTCGTCGCATTAAAATCACCCGCTAGGACAACGTGCCAATAGGCGGAGGCAAAACCTAAATATCGTTGAATGCCATTAATTTGGGCATTCCGCTCCGCCATATCTGTGACGGATTTAGGAGACGTGGTGTGGACCAACATAAAATAAACAGGCTGATCATCGACGCGAAACGTGGCATAAATCCCTGGTAACGGCCATGCCTGACTGACCTCTGCTGCCTGAGTCATTTGCTCCAAGGGCAATTTGCTGTAGATAATGCAATCGCGATAGGGTCCGACGCGATACGGGTAATGGGTCAGCTTATCGGCAAAAGCCTTCTTCCAATGACCATCAAACTCGACCAAACCGACGATATCCGGATCTTCTTCTCGGATCAAATCCAGAGTTTCTTGGTACCGTTCACTGGGATAAAGCACGTTGAAAGTCATCAATCGGATCGAGCGAGTTTCTGCCTTTGGTTGCTCTGCAGGAATGTAAAACGAAATCAAATTTGCCAAGGGCCATGCCAGTAAACAAAGCACGAGCAGTCCCAGCTTTGTCTGTTTTCGCCAAAACAACAGCACGACCATCACCCCAGCCAACGCGAGCAACTGCAATTGAAAAGTCGCAAACCAGTCAAAAGCGATGATGATTTTTGGGACAAGCCAATTCCCAAATAGAATGCAAACGATGAGCAGGGCCACCCAAAACGGCCACTGCGAGCGGCGTTTCTGAGATTCGGACACAGACGAGGGGGCACCGTTGTTTTGCCCGTGGGCAGGCGTTGACTCCGCGGGATGCTCACTTGTGTTTTCGGGAACAGGTTGATTCATGACGCCACCAAAAGAAACAGCGTGCCAAAGCACGCTGGATGTTTGTTTCAAGCCAGTCTAATTAGTTCTATTCATAAAACCAATGACCAGCAAATTCTAAACCGCTTGACTATGCGGCTCGACGTAAACCAGACGTGGCTGGTGCATCATGTTGATAAATCGCCGGGTTCAGCGAGGGATCATTGTACATTTTCATCTGACGATAGGTACGATGACGGATGTTGCCATTGGCAATATCGACCAAGAGCTTCTGCAGCGCGTCAGACAATTCAACTTGCTGGATCTTGCATAATTCCAATTTGGCGGCAACTTTCATGCGGTGATCAGCATCTGCATCCTCGCGATCCAACTGTTCCTGCATATGGAAAATTCGCAAAGATAAAATCGACAGCCGATCGATTACACTTCCTGGAGTTTCCGTGTTGATGGGTTTTTCAACATCCGTTTGCACGTCCCGCTCCTGGAGCATGCGAGTAAGGAAATCATCCACCTTCTCTATCCAGTCGTTCCGCTGCTGGTTCAACTTGTCAATTTTTCGTTTGACATCGGCAATCACATGGTCGTCTGCCACGGGACTGCGGGCGATGTCTTCCTGATGCCAAAGCTGAAAATTAAAGCTGTGCTGATCACATACCACTGCCAGCAATCCTGAGTAAGGATTCGTAATATCCACTTCATGCCAATCGCATACGGTTTTTGTGTGCAATTGGGCAATTTCCTTGACGTCAATCATTTCACTTCCTTGTGCAGGCCCAGTGGGATACCGAAAGAGATAAGTTATTGGCAAAAGCTCAATCCGCCCTCGTCGACGGGGCCTCGAGTCTAGAGGAATTCGCCTAGATAGGACAAGAGAAATTGAGCCGCCCGCAGGCACCCTACCTTACCTTCTGTCAATTTCTGTTTGGCCAAACCGCTCGATCGGCTATGATCGAACTAACTGAAAATGCACTCAAAAGTGATAGCATGAATATTTTCAAAAATCTTGGCGGAGCGTTTGGAATCACCACCCTCCTACTGGCCGCGGGTACCTTGTGGGGTTCCTCGCTGGCGTATGATTTATCGAAAACCAGCCCGGACGTGGAAGCCCCAGAAATCACATCTTCCCAAACGGAAGAGCGATTTCAAATCGATCAGAACGGAATCGAAATTCGTGACACCACCTTACCCGCTCGCCCTGACGGCGAATTGGCTTATCAAGTTTTGACTTATCTGTGCAACGACGTGGGCCCGCGGATCAGCGGTTCTCCGGGTATGCTGCGGCAACAAGAGTTATTGAGGCAGCACTTCGAAAACCACGGAGCCACGGTTTATTTCCAACCCTTCGAAGTACGCCACCCAGTAAACCAAACACCTGTCCAACTGAATAACCTGATCGCACGTTTTCACCCGGAACGCTCGTTACGCATTCTGGTTTGTTGTCATTACGACACACGTCCTTTTCCGGATCGTGATAAAAACAACCCAACCGGTGTTTTCCTGGGAGCTAATGACGGGGCCAGCGGTGTTGGATTACTATGCGAGTTGGCTCGCTATCTACCGCACATCGACTCCGAATACGGCGTGGATCTTATTTGCTTTGATGGAGAGGAATTTGTTTATCAATCCCGTCGAGATCCTCTATTTTTAGGGTCAACGCACTTTGCAAGACAGTATGCCGCCAACCCTAGCACGGCGCGTTATTCAGCAGGTGTTCTGGTCGATATGATTGGCGATAAAGATCTATCACTGTTCCAGGAAAAAAACAGCTGGAATCAAGCCAGAAACATTACTCAGCAGATTTGGAGTGTGGCCGGAGATTTAGGAGTCACTGAGTTCATCCCGAGGCGGAAATATCAAATTCGCGACGATCACTTGCCGCTCAACGAGATTGCTGGCATCCCCACCTGCGATATCATCGATTTCGACTTCCCACAGGGGCGGGCTAATATTTACTGGCACACGGAACAGGATACACCAGACAAGTGCTCAGCAGATTCATTGGGTAAAGTTTGCCACGTCTTGGTGGAGTGGCTCAAGGTGATTAGGAGCCAACAGTGATCACGCTAATTACGGGCGCTGCCACATGCATGGGAGGGATCATCTTGGTGCTCCGTCACATTCACGTTTGGCGACAAAAGACAGATGAATCAAAAGACGCCGCTGAAAAGAAGTTTCTCTTCAGCCAAATGCGACGCAGAGTGTTGACCAGCACCTGCATTTCCATCTTGGGCTTTACCATTGCCTTGTTCCATTTCCGAGATTACTTCACCGAGCGGCCTATCAGCTGGCTGATTCTCCTGTGCTGCTCGTTGACGTTAGTAATGATGATCATGTTTCTGGCAGCGTTCGACCTGTTGGCGGTCAGCAATGCGATTCAAATTGACAAAAAACGGACCGGTGAGGCAGCCAGAGAATTAGCCAAGGAGTACCATCGCTTGAAGGAAAAGGCCGCTGAAAACGACGCGGATTTGAGAACTGGGCGTGATAGCGAACAGGGATAAGCGCTGACGCAGCGGACCAGACTTCGCGTTGCAATAAAAACGGATCTTTGCAAAGATCCCCCAGCTTTACCAATCCTGGTATCGCCAACGCACGCCCCGAAATGGATATCTGGCATGAATAACGTGGTAGCCGTGGTACTGGCCGGTGGGAAAGGCTCTCGTCTGGAGCCCTTAACGCGAGATCGCGCGAAACCTGCTGTTCCGTTTGGTGGAACCTGGCGCATCATCGATTTCGCGCTCTCCAACTGCCTTAACAGTGGCATGCGTAAAATCCTGGTCTTAACCCAGTACAAAGCGCGAAGCCTGGACCGCCACATCAACCGCGGCTGGCGCAACTTCTTTAGCTGGGATCTGGGTGAATTCATTGAAATCGTGCCCCCCCAACAGCGTATTGATGAGCATTGGTACCAAGGAACTGCTGATGCTGTCTATCAAAACATCTACGCCTTAGAAAAAGAAAAACCTGAGTACGTAGCGATTCTGGCTGGCGATCACATTTACAAAATGAATTACCAGGCGATGCTGCAGCATCACATCGACAACAAGGCTGATTTAACGATTGGTGCGTTACCGGTAACACCCGCAGCGGCGACCCAATTTGGCGTCATGCAAGTGAACGATCAAAATTGGTTAACGGGTTTCGAAGAGAAACCAGCGAATCCAAAAACATTGCCTCATAATAAGGATGTCTGCCTCGCCAGCATGGGCATCTATATTTTCTCTACGCGGGTCCTTTACGAACTGCTCTGCCGCGATGCCAATCTACCGAACAGTGCGCACGATTTTGGCCGCGACATAATTCCATCGATGATTTCTTCGCATCGCGTACTAGCCTACCCTTTCGAATGCTTGAACGATAAGAAACAAGCTTACTGGCGTGACGTTGGCACACTCGATGCCTACTACCAAGCCAATATGGATTTGATCAGCGTAAATCCGCAATTGAATGTATACACAAAAGATTGGCCCATTCGCACTTGGCAACCCAATCTGACGCCTCCTAAATTTGTATTTGGGAGTACGCCGGATCACACCAGCCAATCGGACTTGATGCCAAATTCGGGCCCGGCACCTGCCACCCCCCCGATGATCGGATGCGCTTTAGACAGCATTGTTTGCCCCGGCACGATCGTCTCTGGAGCCGTGGTCGAAAGGTCAGTCATTGGGTCAAATGTGCGATTACAGGAAAATGCCGTCGTCCGCGATTCCATCCTTCTCGACGGTGTAATCGTTGGGAAACGAGCGACGATCCGCCGCGCTATCATTGACAAAGAGGTCGTGATCCCTGAAAACGCTCGCATCGGCTGCAATCTTGCCGAGGATCAAAAACGCGGTTTCACGATCACCGATGAAGGGATCGTCGTTATCGCGAAAGGGGATCGAATTGAGTTCGATACCCAAAAAGCATCTCCGATTCGTAAATGGCACGTCAACAATCAGGTAATTTATGACCACTAAGTCCGCCGAGGAAGAACCCGTTTCAAATGCTGGGTCATTTCTTTTTATCGGATGTAATCCACGAAGCCAAAATTTATGCAAACAGGAAATTAAGCAGGCCTACCCGGCGTTATCCCCCTCATTCTCAAGGCCAGGATTCCTGACTTACAAAGTCAATCAAACCTTCTCGGAACGATTTGACTTATCACTCACATTTGCTCGCACCTTCGGATGGTCCCTGCAACCAACGCAGCCGCAATCCTTATCGGAACTCGTGAGCGAAATCATCAGCGCAGCCGAGCAACATAAAGCACCTCATGTGCATGTGTGGGCGCGAGACTGGGTAGACCACTCCCTTGAGGAAAAAAGTGAGTCTCAACAAGCCATCGAAACGTTGCTTGGGGAATTCCGAAAACAAAAATCCAAATTAAAAATTAATGCGGTGACCCGTGCCGATGAACGCGTACTTGATGTCGTCTGGGGCGACACGGATCGCTGGTGGCTAGGCTGGCATATTGCCGGTTCTATCCCTCAACGGTGGCCGGGGGGCGTGCCTCCCATCCAGCCGCCGGAATCCATGATCAGTCGTGCCTACCTGAAAACACGCGAGGCTCTTCTCTGGTCCGGCATACCCGTCAACAAAGGAACGGTGTGTGCCGAGATCGGCAGTGCGCCAGGTGGCAGTTGCCAGCGGCTATTGGAATTGGGGGCGCAGGTTATCGCCATTGATCCTGCTGACTTGGCGCCCGCTATCTCCAAACATGCCAATGTCACGCATTTAAAGATGCGAGGCCGTGACGTCCCTCACCGAGCATTGTCTGAAGTCAGCCTGTTATTGGCTGACAGTAACGTCGCACCGACGCACACACTGGATACCGTTGAGGAACTCGTCTCCGGAAAACAAACACACTTTCGTGGTTTGATATTAACGCTGAAGTTTACCGACCCCAAGATGGCCAGAGAAATCGATGTCTTTATTCAACGCATAAAATCTTGGGGATTTCGCTTCGTTAAGACCCGCCAACTTGCCTACGGGCGTCAGGAAATTTGCGTGATGGCGTTGAAACAGAAGTCAGCCCGCAGATTCAGTTCCTGAATTAAAGTACCTCTCACAAGACAGGTATCATTCCTGCTCTTCGAAGTCGACATCGCGGATGAATCGTAAGATCATCTCGGCGGAATCCGGACGGTCGTCGGCTTTTGGCGCGAGGCATTGATTAATTATCTTGGCCAATTTTCGATTGAGCCGAGGCCGTAATTCCAAAATGTCCTTGTGGGGTTTTTGATCGTGAACGAGCGCCGCCAGTCCTGTCGTGTCAACCGAGCCCCAAGGATGCTCACTGGTCAACAAACGATAACAACTCACGCCTAGAGCGAATAAATCGACTCGAGAATCGGTGTGTCGTCGACGCACGATTTCGGGGGCCATGTATTGCGGCGTCCCCGTGCGATTGCCCGGCATCTTATACTCGTCTTCATCCGGCAAAGACAAACCAAAGTCGATGAGTTTCACGTACTCCATGTCGTGATGCATGATGAAATTTCGCGGGCAAATATCGCGGTGGATAAACCCTGCTTCGTGCGTCGCCTGAATTCCCTCGCACATTTGGCGAATGAATTTCAGCCGATGCGGTTTGACTTGCTCGCGGCGGGTCGCGTCGTTGATAACGGAACTAAGCCCCGGTCCATGGACGTATTCCATGAGGATAAAATCCTGCCCAGTGGTCGTCTTCCCGTATTCAAACGTCTCCACCACCTGCGGATGTCGAATGGAAAGACCAATCTCTCCCTCAGGCGGTTTCTTCAAACCCTTGAAGCGATCATTAAACTGTTGCAGCTTTTCCGCATCCAGTAATTTGAGTCCCATGCGGCGGTTGGTAGTTATTTCACGGGCCACACGAAACTTCGACATCGTGCCGCTAAAAGCATGACGTTCTAGCTCAAATCGAGCGGTAACATCCAATCGTTGCGACCCGCCAGAGCCGGAAAGCATGTTCTTAAATTTATCGAAAATGCTCATCGTTGGCTTGTCCCGTTGCCAGAGTTAAATCGCTGCAGTGGATGTTTCACGGAAGTCCCGCTACTTACCAATTCTACTTGCCACAGTAATCAATCGTGCGGGCAATTTCCGATTTCAGGTTGGGACGCCGAACAATCCGATCGATATAACCGTGCTTGAGGAGAAATTCGCTGGTTTGGAAACCTTCCGGCAACTCCAAACGTATGGTCGCTTTGATCGTCCGCGGTCCAGCAAACCCGATCAGCGCTTTAGGCTCGGCGAACACGACGTCACCCAGCAATGCAAAACTGGCAGCAACGCCACCCATCGTGGGGTGGGTCAGCACAGAAATGTAGAGACCACCGGATTCGTCGTACCGCGCTAATGCAGCCGAGACCTTGGCCATTTGCATCAGGGAAAGGATACCTTCGTGCATCCTCGCGCCCCCACCCGACCCGCTGACAATAATCAGCGGTAAATTCTGTTCAGTCGCGCGTTCGATCAACCGCGTCAATCTTTCCCCGACTACCGAACCCATGCTTCCCATGATGAAGGCAGAATCGGTGATACCCACCGCCACGCGGCGAGCTCGGATCATACCTGTTCCGGTCAACGCGGCATCCGACAAGCCGGTTCGCTTCTGCTCAGCGACCAGGCGTTTGGCGTAAGGTTTCTTATCTTTGAATTCTAGCGGATCTGCAGGCATGAGATCGCTATCCCATTCCTCAAAGGTTCCGGCATCCAGCATCTGCTCGACACGATTTTTGGCAGAGACATAAAGGTGGTAGCCGCACTCGGGGCAAATCCCTTGGCGTTTATCCGCCTCTTTGCGAAAAATGGCTTTCGAACAATCCGGGCAACGCATCCAGAGCCCCTCTGGAATTCCACGCTTGGGTCTTCGAGGCGTACTGGGGTCGTTCACTTTATCTTCAATTACCGACATCGGTTTGATTGCTATATAAGGTTGAGAATCTGAGCCCTCTATTGTGCCACGAATACCGCCTTTTTATCAAGGTTGCATTTGCTCTTCAGAAAGAGGTCGGAGGACTAAATACGGCTATTGTGGGGCTCCAGCCGCCAAATCGATCGCTTCCCAACTGCCGCACCGGCACTCCGCCGCCCATAAATCGCCAATTTCGGCAATTTCCAGATGACTTCGCACCAAGCTGGCCAACGGTTCCGGCACCACCAAAGCGATCGTGCCCGACTTTTTCCGCTTACAGATTTTCCGCACGGCTTTCTGAACGCGTTTTTGAGCGTCCTCGATCGCCTCCCCTCCGGGAGGACAGACGGTCTGCGGTTGCTCCTGCCATTGTCGATAAACCCGTGGTTGCGATTCCTTCAATTCCTCGATCAATCGGCCATGCCACAAGCCACGGTCGAGGTTGCGTAACTCCTCAAGCACCCGGATCTTTATTTGGCCGTCTTTTGCCAATTGTTCAGCGGTCTGTTGAGCCGAGAGACAGGGCGAGCAAAACAACAGATCAATCGCTTCCTCGCTCAGTGCTTCCGCCGTCTCTTTCGCTTGCGCTGAACCGTTAGCGTTCATCGGCACGTCCAAAGAACCTTTGATCCGTCCCTGAGAATCCAAATCCGTCGCGCCTGGCAAAACTAAGATAATTCTTAACATGGGTTTCTCCACCTAGCCTTGCTCTGCGCAGAATGGCTGCAGCAGCTGCCGATGAGCTTCCTCATAGTCATCGTGTTTGAAGACGCCCGAACCGACCACCATCCACTCGGCGCCCGCTTCCACGCACTGACTTATTGTGCCCACGTTGACGCCCCCATCGACTTGCAAAATCGGGCCTTCACCGGCAAGCTCGCGAATCGCTTGTAGCTTCTCCAAGAGTTCCGGAATAAACGATTGGCCGCCAAATCCGGCTTTGATTGTCATCACAAGAATTAAATCGACTTGAGAGGCAACCTCAGCGATTGCCGAGACAGGTGTATCGCGATCGATAGCGACCCCAGCAGCCATTCCTAATTCATGGATCTGCTGAACGACAGCAACCGCGTCTTCGACTGCCTCGATGTGGAAGGTGATGGAGTCGGCACCTGCCTGGTGAAACTGCTGGATATAGTTTTCGGGTCCCTCCATCATCAAATGCACATCTAAGGGTAAATCGGTGCATTGGTGAAAGGCGTTGATAATCGTCATTCCATAAGAAAAATTGGGAACGAACACGCCATCCATTACATCTAAGTGCAAGGCTTTGAATCCGGCAGATTCAAGTCGCTTAACTTCCTGTGCTAAATTTGCAAAATCGCACAGCAGCATGGAAGGTAACACCATTGGGTGACCATCACGCAATGATAAAGTTTTATCTCGTCGGGACATTGGAAGATAAGATTCGCGAGCTAGGTTGGAATCAAAATACGCCGTGAAAGTGCGGCTACAATTACGATTGCCTTGGTGCAAGGAATACCACAAGGAATCAGCGGATTAGTGTGACTGGAATCACTCGTTCAAGAGCGCCCTTGCCACAAGGCAAAAATTCTAACAGTGCCGATTGCGTCGAAAAGACTAAAAAGAGGCTTTTTACCAAGAGCCAACCCGGGTGGCGCAAGGTCAAAATCAGCTGCCTTAATCACTAGGTAATCCCGGTTCCAACCTAAAAAGTGACTTTTAACGGCGAAATACCCCGCTTCTTACCTCATGCCGTCGCTTCGCTATCAGGAGCTTTTTCTGCTTCCACAGACTAACCAGACGGCGTGGGTGGCTTCCGATCACCGTAAAACTGTTTCAGGTCGATTCCCTTTTCCCGTTGCTCATCTTCCAGTAATTTGACTCGCGTTTTTAATTGCTCAACGGTTTTGACCAAACGCGGCAATAGATTTTCATTTGGGTCTGCTCGTTTAGGACGTGGCACTTTCGGATAATTAAGTTGTCGCTGCAACGCAGCAAAAAGAAACAGCGGATCCTTACGCCGGTTAGCCAGGGCGATGCGGCCTTCACGTTCCCCAAATAATACGACTTGAGACTCGTCGACAGCCTCTTTGGTGGTCTTTACGTAGTGTTCACTGTGCACATAGATCAGGTCAGCGATATCGACAAAGCCGAGTTTTTTGCGGGCATCCAACATCCACTTCCGCCACGCGTCATCATAAAACGGATCCGACGCCATCGCCTCCAAACCTTTGTCATAACTCAAACGATTTCGACAGAGCACCTCAAGCTGAAATAAAAACAGGGAGACCGGCGATTCATTTTCAGCGTGGAAGCGTGCTTCGTGTTCTAAGATTGACAGCACAGAGTAGATGTCGATGCGACCGCGATCATCCTCCGAGCGAGTGATCAGATAAGTTTGAAAAGAGCTGAAATAATGAGGCATCCGCCGCATCGCTTCCGCCATACTGCCGCTGTGATTCAACTCTATCAGCAGATAGTCGACCGCCATCGGTAACTTGGTCGTCGCCAACAATTCATGTTTGATATGACTAAGCAATACCTGAACGGGCTCATTGGTTTTCAGACGTTCCGATAGAGCGGCAAACAAATAAGCCTGCTCAATGTATTCCTCGCGTGGCAGACTCCCCATCAGTGCTACTTTCGTTTCAGCGTTTTGTTGAAGAAATCAATGACCGGATCCATCGCCTCCAAGTGAGAAAAAAGCCCCACGTGCCCGTGGTCCTCGTAGATTGCGAACTCGGACGCTAATCCTTGCTTCTTAAGCAATTCATGCATCGCTTTGGGGGACGCCTCCGGCACGACCCAATCTTTGCCTCCATGAAAGAAATAGAAGGGTGGATCGTCGGGTGAGACATAGGTCGTGGGGGAAGCACGTTGGTAAAGTTCAGGGACTTCGGCGCGACTGCCGCCCATAAAATAAGCTAAGGCATTGGACTGTTCATCCAGCCAAGTAAAGTTACAGACAGCCCCACCCGGAGCCACCGCTTGGATGCGGGTACTGATATCCTTTTCGTCTGCCGGTATCATCTCACCCTCTAGCCCGTCCTCGGCATCAGTGGCCGCCAACAGGGCGACCAAATGTCCACCTGCCGAATAACCGATAGCGCCCATTTGGTCAGGATCAATTTTGTATTTCTCGGCATGCTTTCGCATCCAGCGAATGGCAGCTTTGCAGTCGTACACCTGAGCCGGGAACGGAAATTTGGGAGCTTTTCGGTAGTTGATCGCGACCACTACAAAGCCTGCCTTGGCAAGTTTTCGGGCGTGCCGGAACCAGTGCAGTTTCGATCCGCTCCGCCAAGCACCGCCGTGAACTGCCAAAATCGCAGGGTGGGGGCCTACGCCTTCGGGGACGTAAACATCGAGGGTCAGCCGGAAATTCTCCCCCGTGCGATACTCCAACCCGCCAAATTTCTCAAACGCGTAGGTTTTCGCGGCTGCGGTGCCGACATTATCTGCGTCGACCGGCAATGCCTCCGGCCTTAGCGGTTGCGCAAAGGTGGGGGTCGTCGCTCCCCAGCACGAGAAAAATGCCCAACTTAAAATGAAAAAGGAAATGGTGCGTTTCATTAATTCCATGTTAGCAAATTCAATGACTAACGGTTCCCCCACTTAATGCTTATAATCCAATACGCCCGACGGGCACCAGATCCAATTGAGTCAGACCCCTCAATTCTCCTGCGTTCGCCGCTAGTACTTAAGCGTTATCACGACGGTAGCGAACTGACACTCACCCCAAAAAGAACCGCCTTTTGTCCGGTTTAGCAACATGAACAACCAATTCAGCCCCATTCCAGATGCCGTTGATGCGATCCGTCGCGGAGAAGTCATAATCGTATTGGACGATGAAGATCGCGAGAACGAAGGTGATTTTATCGCAGCGGCGGAATTAGCCACGCCCGAGTCGATTAATTTAATTCTCAGCGGGCGTGGTGATTTCTGCATGCCAATCCTGCCAGAGGCCGCAACTCGTTTAGGAGTCACTCCGCTGGTTGAGCAAAATACCAGCAACTTATCTACTGCTTTCCTAACGCCACTGGATCACAAAACCGCCCGCACAGGCATCACTGCGGAAGAGCGAGCGACCTGCGTCCGCGCGATCGCCGATCCCCACTCCAAGCCCGAAGATTTCCAACGCCCCGGTCACGTGCACCTACTCATGGCGAAATCAGGAGGCGTGCTACGACGGGCCGGGCATACCGAGGCTGCGGTCGATCTGGCCCGCATGGCTGGCTTGGCCCCGGCCGGCATCCTCTGCGAAGTGCTGGATGAAACCGGTAACCGAGCCACTCGGGACCAGCTGTTTGAGACAGCCCGGAAACACAACCTCTGCATCATTACAATTGAAGACCTGATCAAATATCGTCGCACTAGCGAAAAGTTAGTGACCGCCGAGGCCACCGCTAACTTGCCAACTCGTTTTGGCGATTTCAAGATCTACGCCTATGACGTTAAATACGAAAACCAAAAACCTATCGCCTTAGTCATGGGTGATCCCGCGTCCCAAACACAACCACCGCTGGTGAGAATGCACTCCAGTTGCTTCACAGGAGATCTATTGAATTCCCTGAGGTGCGATTGCGGGGACCAATTAAATCTTGCTTTAGAAATGATCGCGAGAGAAAAATATGGAGTTCTCGTTTACTTACCCCAAGAGGGGCGAGGCATTGGACTCACGGAAAAGATCCGTGCTTACGCGTTGCAGGACGAAGGGATGGACACGGTAGAAGCTAACCACGCACTGGGCTACAAGGCCGACATGCGGGATTACGGAGTCGGAATCCAGATCCTCAAAGATTTGGGACTCGGTCAAATTCGTTTGCTGACCAACAACCCTAAAAAGACGGAAGCTTTCAACCTAAGAGGCTTCAACTTAGAGGTCGTCGACCAAGTTCCTATCCTTCCACCGATCAACCAACACAATCAAAAATACTTGGAGACAAAACGCGATAAGCTGGGACATAAGATCCCCACAAAGAATGCCGATGAGGCTGCGGAATAACGCAAATACCAGTCAGTATCGCAAAAGGCGGTCGGGCCATTCGTCCCGCCGCCTTTTTCTATAGCTGCGGATTCGCCAACGCCGTCACTTGGTGGCGGTATCTCACCATCACAACCGCCCGCTTTGTGCGCGGCGGTTACTGCCGGCTAACTCGATCACCGCGCCTTTGCCCGCCCTCCGCAGGTTGCGACTTAAACGTAGAGACGCTGCCATCGTCCCGAGCATGTCCCACACCCCTTAACCACCAAGAATCGCCCTGCTGGATCAAAAATGCGCCGGGTTGGCAGTTCCCATCTCGTTTGCACAGTAGGTGCAATGAAACTTCATGGGATCACCCTACGATAAGTATGACGTGCAACCGAAATATTAATGCGGTCAGATCGACGGCCAATACGCGCGTCCTTTCCACATACTCCTGAACGGCGTGGCTCAGCTTTTCCGTGTACGCGGTTAGCCCCCTCCTGCCACCCAGCGACGCCATAAAGCCCCACGAGAAGACCATCGCACGGTATCCACAAACCCTCCAATACAACCTAGAACGGCGCCGACCAGATGGGCAGTCGGCACGGCAATAAAGTTATCGCCCTCGGCGAACAACGTACTCCCTGACAGATACTCAAAACCGATCTTCGCGAACATTCCCATAAACAGCAGGCTGAAAAGTCCAACGCCCCACCAATTCCTATCCTCGATCGCGTTCCCGATGAGATACCACATCGCCATACCGAAAAGCGCGGTATCGACGCCGCTAAGTCCACGGTAGGAATCAATGCCAGGATCAAGCTGGACGACCATCAGGGGTATGAAAACGGCAGAGGCAACCAATACCACGGAATACAATCCGCGATTATGTTTTTCACAAATTGCACCCATCAGAACAAACATGACGAGATCCCACATCAGGTGATCCGCTGACCAGTGAGCCATGTGACAGGTCATCACCTGAAACCACTGAGATAGGAACTTAACCCCCGTATGAAATTCACACGCTGCTTCCGCGTTGGGAAGAAAAAAAACCAAAAGTGTCGCCAACGCCAGCCCAATCGTCACAGGGAAATCGCGAATGTATTGAAACATGATGGGCTACTTTCTCAATTTGAAAATCCAGCGTAACTAGTCACTCAACGCTCGACAGCAACAAATGCGCGGAACCAAGCAACGCTTTAAGAACCACGACCGTGCTGTGCTTACATTTTTCTACTGAGGGTTAAAGGGCGCGGTCATATCTCTGGAAAAAGCAGGATCTAACATCGGCTGTGCAGTGTCATCCAGGCGGACAATACCATCAACAATCACCACCTCACCCACTTCATGCGCGGTGGCTGCCTTCTTAAAGTTGCGAAAATTACAGCGGATCCCGTGATCTAAAACTAACCAGACATTTTGCGGATCGGCGTCGTCTACCGATATCACAACCCCCTTAATCGAAACCTTTGCTCCAACGTACTCGGCAATCTGCTGGGGAGCGGACGACGTTAAGAACTGAGCCGCCGGCTCGCCGTAGTCCAATTTCCAGCCTTGCCCGCAACCGCCTGCCAGTCCCACCGAGAACAGAAAAAAAACGGCAACTAAAAACTTCAACACCATGGCATCTCTCCATTCACTTTTGAAATTCCCTTCTTTCACTTAAATCAAAAAGATGCGAACGACTTTCATCGCACTTCCACGCCTGCCGTCGTCCGCATCTTTTTCAAAACCACCTACCCTGCTTCCTCCCCCGTCTTTTCCGCTGCTGACTCAGCCAGCCCCTTTCGCTTTCGGCGAGCCGCCGCGGCACCCGCTAACCCGGCAGCGATCAACCCCGTGATAGGGTCAATCGCACCTCCACCATCTTCACCGCTGGAGGAACCAGAACTTTGAGGGCCTGTCGAAACGGGTTGTTCTCCAAAATTCAAATCTCGACCCCGCGGAGGAGTCCTCTGCACCGTCTGAGGGGTCGATCTTCCCTGGCGGTCACGCGTTTGCTTGGCAGGCTTCTTAGTTTGCCCAGGAACTGAAGGGCCCAAGTTAGCGATTTTCTCGTTGCGTAAATTCTCCAGCTCTTTATTTAATTTCTGGCGTGCCTGACGATCTCTCTGAATACGGATCGCATTTCTTCGCTCGATCTTCCAACGTTTGTATTCACTGTCGTTTTCAAGCACGATGAACGAAGCATATTGACTAACGATCGAATATCCCTCGCAAAGGTCGACAATTTGATTTTTCAAATCAACAGAATTGCCACCTTTTCGTATCTTCCCCATCAAGTTTTGCACTTGGTACCAAGCCCACATGCGATCAATTTGGGGATTGTCGGGATTCATTTCGGGGAAATCAAAATTAACGGTCTGCTCGAACGCCTTGCCCATCACCGTACCGCGAATCGTCACATCCCCTGCCCCGGCACCCTTGTACCTTCCAATCAAGCGTAGCCGTTTACCATAGTAAAGATTGGGTAACTCACCGGGCAAAACGTCATACACACTCACCCCCTCCACCTCGATGGAGATATCAGTCGCCACCGGATGGACCAATTTACGGCGGAAGGCGTTGGCTCGACGTTCGAAATTATCACCGTGAGAAATGAATGTAGCCAAACCGCCAGCGCCTTCCGCTAATTGCGTCAATAACGGCCGATTAACATCATTCCCAATACCAACGCAGAAGACCTTGGAACTGGGAGGAGCCTCTCCAATCAATGCCAAGAGTTCCTGCTGCTCCCCACGATCTGTCATGCCATCAGACAGTAAGACCACGTTCAATTCACGATCAGGTTGCTTGTACCGATAGGCGGCCATCATCGCTGGCCTCAGATCCGTACCGCCCCGCGCAAATTGCTTACCAAGAAATTCTTCCAACTCACCTTTGCCTTGATCGCTTACCTGATTCAATTGACCAAACAACATTTCCGGTGCGCTATTGAAGACCATGGCGTCAAATTTATCTTCGGTTCCCAAAGCACCAACAAAGGCCTGCACTGCCTGCTGTGACAATTTCAACTTACCATCGTTTCGCATACTACCCGAGATATCCACCACGAAAACGTAATCCATACCGCCCGTGCTCTGCTCCAACTCTTCGCCAGCGGTAAGCGACAACATGAAAAAACCGTCCTCACCCGCATGCCGCGATGTGATTAGATCCAAGCCGGTACGCGGACGTTTGGTTTGAAAAGCAATCACCACGTCACGACTGAGATCACCTTCAGGAACCTCCATGCTGGCGCTGGCGTAGTTATTGGCGTGGTTAACAACAACAAACTCTTCTGCGTGCGAAGGACTGGTGATTTTGGTAACTGGTATTTCGCTTTTCACATCGAGCGTGAAAGAGAACTTCCCGCTAGTCTTTTCGTTAACACCCTCGGTCGATGTTGCCAACGGAAATACATAGTTGGTCCAATCGTGATCCACGTCCAATGGCTGATAATAGACAACCTTGATGTGCTGCTCAGCTTTGGGCTGAATGGGGAAAACCCGCATTTCAAACGTCTTGTAATCCACTTGCTCCAACAAGCCAGGATCCCGCTTCGTCTTTTTGTAACTTTCGTAAATCTGTTTCGCACGTCGTTTTTCGACCACTTCACCAATCATCTCTTTTCCATTGATGATCATGCTGAAGTTACTCACGCTGGCATGCGCGGGCACCGGAAAGGTGTACAACGCTTCGACGATTCGATTTTCGGTATTTACGAATATCTGGTTCACTTCCGTGACCGCGATGCCATTGTTAATGGTCACCCTGACCACCTGCTCCTTGATCAATAAACGACCGCCGAAGCCTCCCCTGGCGATCAACAAACCGGAGGCTTGAACCTCGCCGCCGACCGGCAGAAAACTGAAGACCAAGGCCGCCACCAACGATCCCAGCAAAAACGCCTGAGGTCGGCGTCGCTGGTGCCCCCCTCTGCGGATCGGACTCGCTGTTTGAATTACTTGTTTCATCGGACTCTCCAAAATTGAGGAATATTCGAACGGGTGCCGTTTCGAATCCCCCTAATGCACGCTGCGTGCCAAAGCCACAAAGAAAAACCCCAAATCGTTTCAGGCAAACACCTTACATCTACCGAGATTTCAAACAGACGATTACTTTGGTGGGGAATGTACATTTAGCGTACAATTGAAAATACAAAAAATGAACACGCGAGGGCTGCATGCTATTCACGTCAACCGAAAAGCGCTTAGCGCAAACGATCAGCGACATTGCCTTTGGCAACCCTTTTCTGCCGAAGCGCGTAGAACTGGAACGCCTCGCCCTAGGTGATCGATTTGACCAACGAACCGCCCCCTTCTGGTCTTGGACGCTCGATGATGAACGAGACCGTCCTAACGTCATCGCCTTGACGCAAACGGTGGCAGACCTAACAAAAGCGTTGCGAGAAAAACTTGCTGCTGGAAAGTCCGCCACGAAAGCGGAACTCCAACTCTACGCCGACCTCGTTTGGTACGTGCTGTATTACGAACATTTTGCCAGCCGCGTTGACCAACCCGTTAACCCAGATGAAGAACCACAAACCTGGGATCGTTTTTTAGTTGCTCAAAAATACTGGATGGACATCAATGCGTGTGAAGCCATCCCCAGCCAGCAACAACCCGAACATATTTACGCGTGTTTACATCAAGTCAATCGAGCGTTCTTTAACATCTTCCACTTTATAATCGGTCGCTCCTGGCCCATTTGCCAATTACGTGCGCGCATCTGGGAGTCGATTTTCACGCATGACATGCATCGCGCTCGACGGACTCTCTACCGCTCCATGAACGAAGTCACCACTTTAATTTCCGGTGCCACAGGGACCGGAAAAGAACTGGTCGCTCGCGCCGTTGGCCTGTCGCAGTACGTGCCTTTTGACATTAAGAAAAAGCAGCTTGTTGATGTTGAGTCAGCCCGCTTTTTTCCCCTGAACCTATCGGCCTTCTCACCCACGTTGATTGAATCCGAACTGTTTGGGCACGCCAAAGGTTCGTTTACGGGTGCCGTTAGTAAACGCGTGGGATGGTTACAGGAAGCCGGTCGGTATGGCACCGTTTTCCTAGATGAAATTGGTGAATTAGACCTGAGCATTCAAGTGAAATTGTTGCGAGTTCTTCAGGAACGCCAGTTCCAAGGAATCGGTGAAAACCAAACTCACCGCTTTGAAGGAAAGTTCATCGCGGCCACCAACCGCAACCTAGCCACCGAAATACAAAACGGAACCTTTCGCGAGGACTTCTACTACCGACTCTGTTCCGATGTGATCCACACACCCACGCTACTCGATCAACTGACGGACAGTCCTGCGGAATTTGAGTTTCTGGTTGATTTCCTCTGCCGACGAATTGCCCCGGCAGAACAAACAGAATTGCGTAACTTAGTCCTTGACTGGTACGATTCTTCCAGCCTCAAGCAATATAAATGGCCCGGCAATATTCGGGAATTGGATCAGTGCGTGCGCAACATCATGATCCACAACAGTTACACCCCAGCCTCTCAGAAACCGCCAACCAACCTCAATGGACTGGAAAAATCCATTCAAGACGTGAGCCTTACGGCTGACGAATTACTGGCTCAATACTGCGCGATGGCCTATCGTAAATACGGGACTTATGAAAAAGCGGCCGTCGCATTAGGCATGGATCGCCGAACCGTCCGTACGAAATCTCAACTTCTGAGCCAAACCAAAGAGTAGACCTTGCAGGCATGATCGCCCCAACAGGCAAGGAGAGAGGAAATCGAGGCGGGACAAACCAAACTAACGAAGCTCTGGCAAAGGCTGGTTAACGTCGAAAAATTGCAAACTGCCCGCCGACTAACCACCCTTCAAAACTTCCACCTTCGTTCGAAGTAGAAAAATTGTGACGCCCATATGCCGAAAGTCGAGTCGTTCCGTTTAACCAAAAGTGCACGCCTGTTTCGGGATACAAAATTGTGATTACGGACGAATCTCGCTGCACCTCATCCATTCCATCATCAACTGTTGCCGCCCCCTGGACGGCGGCGTTGGCAACGTCAAAAGCTCCCATCCCCAGCGTGGAACCCACGCCGACGAACGGTGCAAGTCGGGTCGGCGGCTGCAAACGTACCCCGATGTCGCCCCCAACAAAAAGATCTTTTTCCCCGGTGAACCCCGTCAATGCCACACGACTGGAAAGATAATTTGTTGCATAAAACTCAACGCCAGCATCAACGACTGCCAAGGTCGTGTCAGGTTCAGCTTGCCTGACAGCAGTCCCCCCACCCAACGTGTAACCTGTCAGGTATTGAGTATGTCGAGCATCACTGGCCTGCTTTAGCTTGCCTAGCAGATCCACCTTAGAAACACCCTTGCGATACTTTTTGGCATATACCTTATCATCCATGGCATACCGGGATTTCAAAAAAGAGCATCCGGTACAAGAGAAAACCAGCATGATGAGGAATAGGAATCGCATAGCATCGGATATCAAACACCAGGGAACATTGCAACATCCAAACAATCGTTTGCTATCATGCGACCGGTCTGCCAAAGACCTAATCGAGGAAAGGTAAACGCCCAGTACCCCTAACAAACGAAACCGCCCCAGCTTTTCTTGCTTAGTTGATAATTTGATTCTGAATAGCGAATCGCACCAACTCGCTCGTTGATGCAAGTGACAGCTTTTCCATAATGCGTCCGCGATAGGTGGACACGGTGCTGACTTTGATACCCAACTGTTTCGCTGAATCCTGAAGTGACCTTCCCTCCGCCAACAACTTCAGGACCTCCAATTCACGGGCAGATAAAGCTCCCAAACCGGTTTGCCCGTCCTTCTGGCTGCGCATTTGGCTCCATACTTTATCTGCAATCTGCCGGGACACGTAGATGTTTCCGTGCCTCACCGCATCGATCGCATCCATCAATTCATCGACAGCCGCGGCTTTGATCAAGTAACCGTGGGCTCCCGCACGCAGCACCTGAACGGCGTAGTGAATATTTTCGTGAACCGTCAGTACCACGATCTTGAGTCGCGGATAAGTCTCCAAAAACTCCGCAATCGCATTCACCGCACGGTGATTGGGCATGGAATAGTCCATAACGAGAAAATCCGGTCGGGTCTGCTCCACCACCCGTCTCAACTCATCTCCATCGCCTGCCTGCCCGACAACGGAAATGGATGGGTTTAGTTCCAACACCCTAGCCAACGATTCGCGGACCATCGTGTGGTCATCTGCGAAGACAAGTTTCATTCGAGGTTTTCCTCAATGGGTATTTGAATCAAAATAATGGTTCCGTCACCCGAAGCATTGGCGACGGTAATTTGACCGTTCAACAACTCCACTCGCTCCCGCATCCCCAACATTCCCAACCGGGATCCAGCACCGATGCGATCTTCGGTTGTGGCCAAAGCTTGCTGTGTTTGTAACCCCACTCCATCGTCGGTGATGGTGATCGCCAATCGACGATCCGTCCCCTGCTTTACGACCTTCAACTGAATGCTAACCACGGTCGCATCGGCATGTTTCATAATGTTATTCAACGCTTCCTGAATCAATCGAAACACATTTTCACCTACGGTATCGGCAAGCGGCACGCCCTCGATTTCCCAAACCATTTCACAGGGGATACCGGTTCTCGATTCGAATTCCCAGACATGGCTTTCCAATGCCTCCTTGAGCCCCAAATCATCCAGTTCTGCGGGTCGCACCCGAGTTGCGAAACCATGCAAGTTCGCCAGCAACTCCTCACTTTCGTGGATCACGCGTTTCAAATCATCCCGCTCAGTCCCGCTGAATTTTTCTCTCAACATACGCAGATCAAGATTGATGGCCGTTGCTTGCTGCCCCAAGGAATCATGAATCTCGCGCGAGATGGCTCGCCTTTCCCCCTCCTGCAAATCTACCAATCGCGAAGAAAGCTCGCGTAAGCGTTTTTCTGATTCGGCGATCTTTTGGTTTTGGGCTTCCCGACGATCGACCGCAGCGGCCCAAAACCTGGTAATAATGATCAGCGGAAATAACATAAATGCCCCCACCAGAGCCAAACGACTAAGGAGCTGGCTTGAGACTTGAAATGTTGTCTCGGGCGACATGTAAGAAACAAACTTCAATCGGGCGGGGGCGCCTTGAGTGTCCCCAGATATCTCGGCGGGATCCAACGGACTGGCCGCTAAACACCCCTCCAAATTATAGGCAGCGCGGTGATTCTCTCGCGCTCCCATCAAGCGTTCGTGCGATTCAGGAAAGATACTGCGAGTGGTTGCACTATGGCCAAGTATCCAGCCCCACTCATCCTGGGGTCGAGGGCCTAACAAAAAATGCCCATCCTCACGAACTAAGTATGTCCGACCTGGCAGCGAAATCGCCGCCAGCTCCGCCAACAGAGAAGCCCCTTGGTAATTGAACACCAACAGATCTCCCGGAACACCATCCGGGCTTGGGACTGGCGTCGCCAACCGAATGACAGGTTTAACCGGCTCCTCAATCTCACCCTGCTCCTGATTGAGATCAAAATCGGACATAAACACATCGCCCACGCCCAACATCAGCGATTCAGAAACGTAATATCGGTCCGATTTATCCTGCAGTTCATCCGTTGGTACCAAACGAGCTTGATTTCCGTCCCAGTCCACGCGTACGATCTCACGCCCCGTTCGGTCAATCAAACGTGTCTGCGAATACGAATCCTGAGTTCGCAAAAAATTTGCAAAACATTCTGCGACAGAGGCGAGCGTTGTTGAATTTCCAGCTTGAGCCTTCCGAAGCAAATCGAGTTCGGCCATAAACAACAAATCGGCACGCACGCGACTGAGATCCCGAGACACGATCTCCTGCGCTAAATCGAGGCGATGGCGAGATTGCTCAACACGGATTTGCCACTCTTTGGTCCGTTGCTGCCAATACAAAAAACCCAAGACAATCGCCAAAAACAAGGTCGCCAAGGCAATGATCCATAATTGACGCACGCTTAGGCTGCGACGGTCATTCTCCGTAGTATTCAAAAATTCATGCATGCCTCAATCGTAATAAAAATCGAGTAAGACCAATACGCCAACGCACCGCTGATACTGAGATTAAGTTCGACGTGTAGCCAAATTACTACAAGCCTGTCAAGGAACAACGATACTCAAACGGACGCTCCCGAGAAACCATAGAAACCTACCCATCACTTCTATCGTCGGTCGTTTGAAACATGAGTCCAATAGCCGCAAAACATCGTCACGGAACCGAGAAAGTGGATTGGGCCTACCATCTGGTTCGCTGGGTGGTAGGTCTCATCTACCTCACATTCGGCGGCTTGAAGTTTTTCGCTGGCGCTAGTCCCGCCGAATTTTTAGCCGGCCAGACCATCCACCAGCTGACTCTAGGTGGACTATCTCCAGCTTGGTCACTTAGTTCACTAGCTCTGGGCGAAGTTCTGTTGGGTTTGGCTCTAATTTTCAATATCGCACCGCGTGTCACGTTTGCATGTTTTTTATTGCACATGTGCGGCACCTTCACACCCTTGTTTCTGATGCCCGAGTTAATGTTTCGACAAGCTCCCTGGGGGCTCACATTAGAAGCTCAATACATCCTCAAAAATTTAGTTTTCACAGTAGCCGTTGCTGCGGTTTTCACGCGTGCCTTGTTCCCAAAAGAACTGGAACAGTTGTCGCAATCACTTGCTTTGGAACACACGGCATCCGCAACATCCACCCCACCGACATCGACCGCGATTGAATGGGTTCCTCGGCCGAACTCGCAGGCACGTGACCGCTAAACAAAGACACGCTTTTATTTTTTCTTATGACAGGCAAACACATGAATCGATTGAAAATTTTACTGGCCTGCGTCTCCATAGCAGTTTTGGGTGTGGGGATCCAAGCACAAGAAATTGCGAAAAAGGAATCCGGTCTCGAACCGCATCAACCCTCAGCTGCTTTCCAATGGTTAGAAATCATGCTGGAAGCCGCGGCACGCGATGTCGAACGCATCGGTGCTCAACCCACAATCCTATCCCGCCAAATGGCGATCCCAGTGACCGCCATGTTCGACGCCTGGGCAGCCTACGACGATCAAGCAGTCGGCACAATACACGGCGGAGCCCTGCGGCGTCCGGCAAGCGAACGCACCGACTCAAACCGGGAAATTGCCATCGCCTACGCGATGTACCGAACGTGTTTGGATCAGTACCCTCATTTTGCGGAATACTTGACCGAGGCCATGAAACAAAAAGGTTTTAATCCCCAAGACCTCTCAGAAGATTTGACTACGCCCATCGGCATCGGTAATCACGTCGCTCGCGTGCTCATTGAATTTCGGCATCAAGATGGAGCCAACCAACTGGGTAATGAACAGGGCTCCAACGGGGAACCGTACTCCGATTACACGATGTACTCGCCTGTGAATTCAATCGATCAAATCATTGATCCTGACCGCTGGCAGCTGATTCCATTTGACGATGGACAGGGAGGCACCCTGGTCATGGAATTCCTTACACCTCAATGGTATCGCGTCCTGCCATTTGGCTTGGAAAGTGCGGATCAATTCCGACCTGGACCACCGCCTCTGGTGGGGAGCGAGCAACTCATAAAAGAAGTTGACGAATGCATAAAATTTAACGCGACTTTAACTCCGGAACAAAAAGCAATCGTCGAGTTCATGCGTGACGGTCCTCGATCGACTGGACAATCAGGACACTGGTTGAAATTTGCGATGGTCGTGTCGAAGCGAGATCGTAACAGCCTCGAAGACGACGTGAAACTATTTTTTACTGTGGGTAACTGCGCCCTCGATACCTTTATTGCTTCCTGGGACTCCAAGCGTTTTTACGATAGTTCGCGTCCTTGGACGTTGATCCGACACTACTACAAAGGCCAAACGATTAAAGGTTGGGCCGGTCCAGGCAAGGGAGTTACGGACATATTGGGGGACAACTGGCACCCCTATTCGCCTAGCACCTTTATCACTCCACCTTTTCCCGGTTACGTTTCCGGACACAGTTGTATTAGCGGGGGATGTGCCGAGATTCTAAGACTATTTACCGGCAGTGATCGATGTGGTTTCGTGGAACCACGGCAAGCAGGCGAATTAACGGAACAGGGATTTAGTTGTCGGCAAATGCAACAACTGGATGGTCGTCCGCTCAGCGAAATTATCGGTGACGAACACGCCTCCTGCGACATCGTGTTGCCGATCCCCACCTTTACCGAGGCTGCTGAGATGGCGGGGATTTCGCGTGTTATGGGAGGTTACCACATTCAAGCCGATAATATCGCAGGGCTTAAGCTAGGTCGGGATGTAGCTCAATACATCTGGCCTAAAATCCAAGCTCACTTCGATGGAACCGCGAAACCGCGACATGCTTTACCATTGCAGGTTTCCAAATAGACCATCCTCAACACCAGTGGCAGTGACCCCATGCCTGTCATTTGCGGTTTGGGGAACTCAAACAATCTGGACCTCCGAGCCCTCCTGCTCGGAGGTTTTTTTACACGACGGACGCGGTTAACCAATGCCTGCTAACATCATCACTTCATTGCTACCTACATTCAGTAACGGCTGCTAAAAGGTTCTAAAAAACCTGAGCGGGAAAATATCTCCACCATCACTTTGATTTTTTCCCGCATTGACTAAACGAACGATTTTAGAAACCCATTCTAAAACCAAATCGCTAAAAACAACCTCATCTAGGTTATACTCAGCGAGCGCGACAGGAAGCGTATGTCTCGAGTGCCCCGCAGCAGAGGAAGTGATGTTGAGCGACAAGTTACATTTGTTTTTATGTTTCGTGACGTTGCTTTTGAGCAGTGCTTGGCACCCCGAATCACTTCACGCTCAAGATCTGTCGCACCGCAAGTCGGAGGTCACCATCACGGTCCAAACGGTTGCCGGTGAACCTGTTCCCAACGCATCGCTCGATCTGCAAATGACACGTCACGAATTTACATTCGGCAGTCAGATTCGAGATCGCTTTTTCTCAATTAGCCAAACGGAATTTGAGGCGCTCAGCCAAACAGGCAAGCAAGCCCTGCTCCCGAACCTGACGAGGTTTGGCCAAGAACGCTACACCCCCACTTGGCAAGACGCACTGGATTACCGGGCCGTTGTCTTGGAACAGTTTAATCATGTAGTTCCGACGGTCGGTACTCAATGGATCTCTCTTAATCAGAATGGTCCCGCAGTACCAGACGCTGCCATCAGCCAAGCCCAAGCTGCGGGGTTGAAGGTAACAGGTGCTTCCGTCGTTTGGCAGCGAGATCGCTGGCCAACACCGGATGAGTTTCGACCCGAATCCACACCCGATCCCTTCCAGTTTTACGCAGCTCTGGTGAACGATCGCCTCAGCGAAAATGGCATCTTGGCGCGGTTTAGCTCGGACGGTGAGGGCCCTGACGTCCGTAGTTGGAAATTGCTTAATGAACCGCTCAACGAGCATTATTTTGCAGACACGTTTGTAGACGCTGGGATTTTCACAAGCGAGATCGAAACGCTTACCGATTATTTCTTGCGTGCCGAAACCGTTCGTCCAGATGCCCGGCTTTCTATCAATGAATTCAACATTCTTAATGTCGGTAATGATAACGAAGTCATTGCCTACCGTGACCTGATCATTGATCTATTGGAGAACGGAGCCCCAATCGATTCCGTCGGTGTACAAGCCCACATGGCTCGGAACGATGTCAGCAAAGCTGATATGTTGAGACGACTGGATATCCTTTCAGAAACGGGTTTACCGATCGAGATTACTGAATTCGATACGCGAGATGATGCCGAGCAATTAACGCCGGCGGAACAAGAACGTATTTTCCGCGATCTTTTGGAAGCCGCTTTCGAACACACTGCGGTCGACGGTTTCATCATGTGGGGTTTTTGGGATCCGGGACACTGGCGCGGCAACGGACCCCTGTTTGACGAATCCTGGAACGTGAAGACGGAGGCGGCGCCTTGGTTCGATTTAGTGCGCGGGTCATGGATGCCAAACCTTACGGATCTACCTACCAACGAAAACGGACAATGGACAGCACCCGATGGTTTGTTTCG
>JAAEPL010000100.1 GCA_024232675.1 Planctomycetaceae bacterium | reverse complement strand
TTTTTACCCTTGCAGCATGGGTTCGATCATTACTATGGCCTGCCTTATTCCAATGATATGTGGCCATTTCATCCCGACTATGCTGATCTACCTGCCGATGCCGCTAAACGAAAACGTGGCTTTCCCGACTTACCTTTGATCGAAGGAAACGAAATTATAAACGCTCAGGTTACCGGGGATGACCAGGCGCAGCTGACAACGCAATACACGGAAAGAGCTGTTGAATTTATTAACGAGAATTACGAAAAGCCGTTTTTTCTTTACGTGCCGCATTCGATGGTGCACGTGCCATTATTCGTGTCGGAAAAGTTTGCTGGTAAGAGCGGCGGCGGAATATTTGGCGACGTCATGATGGAAGTGGATTGGTCGGTGGGGCAAATATTAAACGCCCTTTCGGAGAATGGAATTGCGGAAAACACGCTGGTCATTTTCACTTCGGATAATGGGCCGTGGCTTAGTTACGGAGACCATGCTGGTAGCGCTCTGCCGCTTCGGGAAGGCAAAGGGACCATGTGGGAAGGGGGTTACCGAGTTCCCACGATTATGAAATGGCCCGGCGTGATCCCTGCGGGAAGTACTTGCGATGAATTGGCTTCCACCATTGATGTTTTCCCCACCGTCGCGTCGCTGATCAACGCTGAATTACCGAATCACAAAATTGATGGCAAAGATATTCGCCCGTTAATGATGGGGGACAGCGCGGCGGAATCACCTCACGAGGCATTCTATTGTTATTACCGAAATGGTGAACTTCAGGCAGTCCGGGATCGACGCTTCAAATTGCATTTTCCACATCAATACCGAACGATGCAGGGGCAACCTGCCGGCAGCGATGGAAAGCCTGGCCCTTATCGGCAAGTTCGGGTGGGCTTGGAACTTTTTGACCTGAAGAACGATCTAGGTGAAAAGACAAATGTTATCTCTCAATTTCCAGAGGTGGTCGAGCGTTTGCAGGGACACGCCGAAACCGCGCGTGCCGATCTCGGCGATAAATTGACCCAACGGAAAGGGAGCGGCATCCGCCCACACGGTAAACTGCCCGATTAAAACCTGTTGAGTGGATTAAAAAATTAGCCTCTTGATGGTAAGGTTGGTTCTTCGCCGTACTAAGGCTGGTCCTCCAAGAGAATTTCTATCCACTTGCCCTGGCTGGCGGTGAAGACACCAAGTCTATCCTGCGTTTGAACGGAGATGACCCGATCTTTCATGATCAGAGCCTCTTCCGCCCAAGGCGATTCTAAATCGAAGGTCTCCCAAGCACCGGGGTTCTTGGCGAATGCGTGGATTTGATTTCCCGTGCGAAACCAACCCAATTGCTTATTGAATTGTGGTGTCGAAGCATTCGCATCTCGCGGAAAAGCGTGCCTTATCCACTGGCCGTCTTTGTCGCGTCCCCAAGCCAAGAAAGCTTCGGGTTGCAAGACCACCGTATCGGAAGATGAGGCGATTTCATTTGGCGGGGCTTGTTCGCCGCTTGCCTCGGCAACGTCTTTCTTCGCGTTTGAGTCTGATTTTACGTCAGAGTTTGCCGTAGGATCCATCGTTAACGGGGCATCCGGTGAAGCTGGTGAGTGGGCTTCCGCCGAGGGAATTTTTTCAGCCTTCACCATGGCTCGGACATCCGCCAACAATTGATGAGCATCATAAACGATGCCATCTTTGATGGTCCAGCGCACACCGCCTACGCGTTGTACCGTATCGGTCTCCTCATCAAGTTTGACGGCTCCAGTCCCCAAAAGGACTTTGAAATTTGCCAACGGATTTTCTGGGACAATCACCATGTCAGCCAATAGTCCCTCGCGGATAATTCCGAAATCGATGGGTTTATTCATGGGCTCATGCAGTGTCAATGCGCTGTTGTAAGTCGCACATTGGATAACCTCCAGCGGATGGAATCCTGCTTCCTGCAATAATTCTAATTCCTCGATGTAACCGAATCCGTAGGTGTCATAAATGAAACCTGAATCAGCACCCGTGGTGACGCGTCCCCCCATTTTTTTGTAGTCGTTGACTAATTGAAACCAAATTTGGTAGAAGTTTCGCCAGGCGATTTCGTCTTCTGTGGTCCAGTAAAACCAATAGGAACCGTGCACCTTTTTGCTGGGCTGAAAATATTTCCACAGGGATGGCATAGTGTATTC
This sequence comes from Planctomycetaceae bacterium, assembly GCA_024232675.1. Lineage (GTDB taxonomy): Bacteria > Planctomycetota > Planctomycetia > Pirellulales > Pirellulaceae > CAJQPP01. The sequence continues at coordinate 1,375 of JAAEPL010000100.1, read as the reverse complement.
GTCATGCCATTCAGCCGTACGCGCTCGCATGACATCTCGACTAGCCGAATAGATGGTAAAGGTTGGGTCAAAGACCGTACCTAGTTCGAGATGCTTCTTTAAGTAGGCATTCCATTCGGGGCTTCCCGGGGGATGAATTTTATCCCACAAGCGAGCAACTTGGCCAAATCGGAATTGTTCGTCGCTGTAATTCATCTGAGTGGGCCAAGGTTGCACGACGTGGTCTTTTAATAGAGCCTCGAAATGGCCGTAGTAATGGGTAACGGACTGCAAGCCAGCTTCGGCGGCGTCCAACGCATTCATTTGTGCGACTCCCATTTGATGCAAGTGAGCGACCGAGCCCATGTTTAATCGTTTCGCTTCTTCCAATAGTGCCTGCATGATTTCCGGTGGATAGGACCCTAGCTTCAATCCTTGGATACCTTTCAAGGGTGCATTACGGACCCATTCCCGAGCTTCTTCAGGCGTGCGGATTTTTGCCGGTGGGCGTTGGTAATTAATTATCCTAGGTGCCACTGTTTCGTTTTTAGCACTTCTCTCCTGTTCACGGACCGTCCAATCGTTTCGGGATAAGGGAACGCCTCGCACGCTTGTGATCCCGTGGGCTAGCCATAATTTAAACACATATTCCGCTTGAGGCGCTTTCGTAGCACTGCCGCAGTGTGCGTGCATGTCGATAAACCCGGGTAGGACATACATGCCGGTGGCATCGATCACGTGATCTGCGTCCGCGACAATTCCTGAACCGATGGATTCAATTCGATTTTGCTTAACCACAATATTAACGGGACCGATCGGAGGGGCGCCGGTGCCGTCGATGAGGATGGCGTTTTTTATAAGCAGTGTCTCGAAGGGGCCGGCCCCCTCATCAGCGCGTCGATCGGGTGGTGAGATAATCGACTGAGCGATAACTTGCTGGCCCATGAGAAACGGCAACAACAGAAGTGCCCAACGAAAGTTCCAAACCAAGGAAGGCCTAAACATAAATGAAACCTGCTGACGATACGTGACTAATTAAGTTATTCTGCGATCTTGTTTCAGGGGCGACAAGTTGGCAAGCACCAAACGCTTGGGTAGCCCAAATTGCTGCTTAAAATAGGTATGCGGCGAAGGAACTGTTAGGTAAGCAGCACGTTGAATAATAAATGCTGGCACGCTATCGCAAACAGAAAGAAAGGCCGCCGGGGTTGAGATTTCTCGTGAATCGTTGGTGGGTTGCAGGCGTTTTACGAAATAAAACACAGCGAACGGGGTGCGGCGTAGATTTGGGTCGTTGGAAATTAGCCAGCCAGTGTGTGTGACCTGTCAACATGATTGATGTTAGCGCATGGAAACCTCGCCAACGCCCCACTTGTTATGGGGCACGCCCTCATTT
>JAAEPL010000099.1 GCA_024232675.1 Planctomycetaceae bacterium | reverse complement strand
ACGGTTTGAAAACTATTTGGGCGATTTGTGCCTGCAGCGCAACATTCAATTTGTGGATCAAGCGAAGATCAAAAAAGTTCACGTCGCCAAACGTGGTGACAATCACAGTGTTGATTTTGAAATCGATAAACAGCCACGATCAATGCAGACGCGATGGCTTGTAGATGCCAGCGGTCGTCGTGCCTTTCTCAAACGGGAACTTGGCTTGCAACAAAAATCGCCGCACACGGCGAATGCGGCCTGGTTCCGATTCAATGGGCGCATCAAAATCGACGAGTGGTGCCAGAGTCCGGAATGGCATAAAGGCCATGACGGCAAAACAGCTCGTTGGTACAGCACCAACCACTTGATGGGGCAAGGTTACTGGGTTTGGATGATTCCACTCTCTTCCGGTTCAACCAGCATGGGGATCGTAGCGGCCGAAGAATTTCACTCGCTTTCCAATTTTAACTCTATCGAAAAATCTTTGGCGTGGTTGGACAAGCATGAGCCTCAATGTGCGGCTGCCGCCCGCGATAATCTCGATCAGCTGCAAGATTTTCGTGCGATCAAACATTACTCGGTGGAGTGCAAACAGGTCTTCTCTTCCCAGCGTTGGGGCATCACCGGAGAAGCCGGGTTTTTTCACGATCCCTTCTACTCGCCGGGCAGCGACTTCATCGCTTTCTCCAATACTTTCCTGACGGATCTCATTGAACGGGATATGAACGGAAAAGGAATTCGCATGCGAGCCTTCTCGTATGATCGCATCTACAAACGTTTCTATTACGGAACGCTGGAAGCCTATCGCAATCAGTACTGCATGTTCGGGAATCCCACCGTGATGCCAGTGAAAATCCTCTGGGACTACCTTGTGTACTGGTCCATCACAGGGTTTATTTTTATGCACGACCGAACCTGTCAACAAAGTATGTACCTGCGAAACCTGCGATTGTTATCTCGCTTGGGTAAGGTCAATCACTTCATGCAGGAGTTTTTTCGTGAATGGCACGAACAAACCAAAGACATACCGGCCAGTGGTATCGTCAATATTTCTGAAATGCCCATCATCCGGGAGATGAACCAGCGTTTGAAAGACCAGATGGATAATCGTACCTTCGCAAAACAGTTTGCAGCTAATCTTGCACAGCTGGAAAATTTGGGTTGCGAGATTGTCGCCCAATCGGGAGTGGCAGCAACGCCGCCCTTCAAGAAGTCAACGAACCCATCGATTCGTCAGGACGCTTTTGCTCACGTCTTTGAATCGTTGCGTGAAACCCCCCCGGCAGCCTTAGTGGAATCGGTTTGAGGCTTGCCGGAGATGGCAAGGTGAGGGATCTGCAATCGCAGCAAAGATCGCCTTGGAAATGGGTTTAATTCCTGATGGAAGCAACCCATGCAGGCAGTTAGAATGCTTGTTTTCGATCCCCCTGCCCTCCCGAGGAATGCTATGTTGCGTTGGCTCTATTCTATTGTTTCCCTTTTCGGGATCTCTCTAGTTTTGGGAAGCGTGGCCATGGGCCAGGCGGCTCCTCAGGAAGGTAGCCTGGACGCTTTTTTGGGGCCGGCTCATTTCGAAATGCAAAAGGTCTTTTCGACACAACGCTTTCCCAACATTGTGGTGACAAACCAAGGCACCGTATTGGCGACCTGGGGCAGCGATGCCGTGATCGCTCGACGCAGTGAGGATGGCGGCCGAACTTGGGGGCCGTCCATCACGATTGCACCGCAAGGAATCCACGGCGGTGGCACGACCGTTGACGAGGCCACTGGAGACGTGCTGGTATTCGTGGAAGAAAACCATCCGCCGGCACCGATCACCCTTTACCGCAGCAAGGATGATGGTCTGTCTTGGCAAGCGGAGCCGGAGACGGTGATCCATCCGGACAGCCAGGGGCATGCGGCTTCCATGCATATGAATGAACATGGAATTACCCTGCGACAGGGAAAGCATAAAGGTCGCTTACTGCGTGCTGCGAGATATTACGGAAAGAAAAATGATCGTTCCGAATGGCCTCATCATTATACGAACGCAATTTACAGTGATGACGGAGGGAAGACTTGGTCAACCAGCGAACCATTCCCCGAAATGGGGACCGGTGAGGCTACGCTTACCGAGTTGTCGGACGGGACAATCTATTACAACTCTCGTGTGCATTGGGATCAGCGACCTCGGAATACGCGACGCCGCAGTGCCATCAGTCGGGATGGTGGGCAAAGTTGGCGTGACTGGGAAGTCGTCGATGTTTTGCCGGATGGACATCAAAAAAGATCCTATGGATGTATGGGCGGTTTAACTCGTTTACCAGTTCGAGATCAAGACATCTTGATCTTCAGTAACATCGACACACCAGAGGCCAAACGCGAGCGAGCCACAGTGTGGGCAAGTTTTGACGGCGGTAAATCCTGGCCGGTAAAGAGATTGGTTTATGATGGACCCAGTGCTTACTCTTCCCTGACCGCAGGTCGTCCCAACACACCTAGTGAAGGTCTTATTTTTCTGCACTTCGAAGGGGGTCCGACCGGGGGTTCCCAAGTGGCCAAATTTAATTTGACATGGATTCTACAGGGAGAAAGTACAGGCGATGGGGAGATCCCAGAGCGATTCGAAGAGGCTGATAAAAACGGCTTGCCAGAGTCTGT
>JAAEPL010000098.1 GCA_024232675.1 Planctomycetaceae bacterium | reverse complement strand
TGCGTTTACGGAATCGTGGATTCCGATCAGGGTCGCGACCAAAGTTGTTGATTTCTTGATTCATTCTTGAAATTTTTATGAATGACTGGGGGCGGGAGAGTAGCAAGTTACCCCTTACCGGGGCAACGTCATTTGCATCGGCGAAAACCGTATTCTGCGTTTTCGGGTGCCAATTGATAGCAATTCCCCAATGCCTGTTTTCTCGACGTTACCCCGTTTTTTTCGCGATCCCAAGGCAAATTTTCGGAGCTGTGACCAAACGTGTCACCACGCGGGCGATACTTAACGAACATCTAAGAGAAAAGGAAATGTGATGCGATTACAGATTCGAAAAGCCATGCAAGATCCAGACGGCTTGGTGCTTACGTTCGATTACACCGATAAACATGGAAACCAGACCCGACGTGTCGTAAGTCCCGTGCGTTTTGTGGCAGCGGGCAGGTTTTTAGCACTCTGTCTGAACCGAGAAGAACCCAGGATGTTCCAAATGGAACGTATGGAAAATGTGCAAACTGCCGGGGCGCATCTATTTATGATGCCTGTGCCGATGTGATACCTCGCCGTAGGGGAACGGTCAAAACGGCAAGCAGTGGACGCAAGACGGCCCTCACGGCCAAGCCGCGTCCTAGTTGCGATTGATACGGCGTATCAAATACCAACCTAGTAGCATCAAAACAAGGTTGCCCAACCAGACAACGGGAGCTGGCAGGTCACCTGATTTCGCTCGCCCTACCCCGTACATCAACAAGGGGTAATAGATCAAAAGGATGGGAATAAAGCACATACCGAAGGTGCTCCAGAAATCGGAGCGACGCAATAAGATTGCCAAGGGTGCACCTACAAATACAAAACACAGGCAACTGAATCCGTTCGCCCAACGCCGCCAAGGCTCTGTTCTTAAGCGGTGTACTCGCTCACGGCCGACGCCTAAATTGTGCAATTGGGATGGCCAACGCGGGTGGGTGAGTGAAACAAAGTCTCCCCCCAGCATCTGAAAAGCGGCTTGCATCGCAAGCTTCCTGTTTTGCGTCGCGTTTTTTTCCAATTGGATTTGGATTTCACGTTGCATGACCGATAGCGGTAAATTCGAAGGGCTTTTATTCCTGTTTTCAGAACGGGTGGCGCTATGCAGCGGGATTTCCAGATTGCCAACCGGAAGGATGAAGTTGAGTTTCTCATCCTCCACCTGGGCCATCGCATTTTGCACCGAAAAGACCAGTACTCCCTTTTCCGGATTCACTGTTAAGCGGGCTGTGTCAGCCGTGAATTGGAGATCCTCTCCCGAATTTTCCTTGTAAATTTGAACGTTCGGACGGATCAGTTGATCGTCAACGACGTCATCAACGAAAATTGAAAAACGACCCGTTTGGTAAGAACGGTTGGTCTTTAATACGGCATAAATCGTCTTCTCAACGGAGTTCAACACAACGTCGTAAACACCTCGACGCCCCCAAGAGGCAGCCATGTCGTTTAAGTAAACCGTGAGGATACTCATCATGAAGGCCATCAATACCACCGGCCAGATGATCGCCATGGGGGAGATCCCCATCGCCTTGATTGCTACCACTTCATTTGATGACGACATCCGTCCCAGAACCATACAGGTCGAAAATAATGCGGTGCCGGGGATCGCGAAACAGAGCGCATTAGGCAACACATAGGGAATGAGTTGCAAGATGGTCAAAGGAGTCAAGTTTTCGCGGATGGCCTCTTGGACCACGCCAACGATTAACATCAACGCCGTCATACTGGATAAGGTCACAATGAAGACCTTGAGCATTTCCAGCACAATGTAGCGAGTGAGAATTTTCATTCAGGGTTACCAATAAGCATGATGGCGGCAACCTTAGCAATTTGAACAGGTTTGGCAAACCACAATTGCTACTGGCAAGCAGTTGCCAGCACTCTGGCTAACTAGATGTCGTCAACGTTGGTGTCTGACGCCGAGCGGCGAGAGTGTTCTCGCAATTGCTCCATTAAGAAACAGATGCTGCGGGCGTAACAGCGGATGGCCATGGCTTGATCTTCTTGTTTGACCGATTCGTTGGCCTTGGCAATCAGGCGTTCCATTTTCGGCCAATTGACCTCCCATTTTTGACCGACGGCGGCTTTTTGCAGGTCGCCGGTGATCGTCTCCAGTTGGTAAATAACATCTTTGCCGGAGGCAGCATCGGTGCGTGTATACGGTCCCTTGCCAAAACGTTGTCCATTTCCAAGCACGACTCCGCCGGACAAATTTTGGGTAAGAAGAAATAAAAACCAAACCAGTGCTGCTAATGCGATGACGCCTGGTATGGCTGCGGTAATGATCGATTGAGAGACGAAGAACATGAACAGGGCAGTCACTGCAAACAGGCCAAAAATCCCGCCTGCGATCGGCGTCATTTTTGTTTTTTTGGCTCCGACGCGGATGGGGCCTTGGCGTGAATTGGCAGTCGTTGCCATGCTTTGGTTAATGACTTTCACGATGATCAAAGTGATATTGTCAGGCCCACCTCGTAAGTTACTGAGGTCGACTAAAACTCTGGCCGCTTCCCGGGCCGGGAGATTTGCCAGAATGGGGCCCAGTTCTTGATCAGTGACTTGCCCCGTTAGCCCATCGCTGCAAACTAGGAAGGTGTCGCCAACTTGAGTGGGAAAAGGCCCTTCCAAATCGACATTGACGTTTGCGTTGGGTCCCAAAGATCTGGTGATGACGTTCTTGGGAACCTGGCTCAGGCTCTCATCGTCGGCCGCCAAGTTACCCATAGCTCGCATTTCCCAAACCAAGCTATGATCAAACGTGAGTTGCTCTAGTTTGTTATTTCGCAAGCGATAGACTCGGCTATCACCAACATGAGCTACCACGGCACCTTGGGGTAATAAGGTTAATACACTACAGGTGGTTCCCATATTGTAGAAATCTTCGTTGGCTTGTCCCTTGCGATGAATGGCTGCATTCGCGTCACTGACAGCTTGACGCAAGGCTTCCGGTGGAGATAAGTCACGGAATTTCGTGTAGAGTTGGGGAATCTTATCGGCTGCAATTTCACTCGCCAGTTCTCCTGCAGCGTGGGCGCCCATGCCATCAGCCACCAAAAACATGTGCCCCATTTCGCTCCAACGTTCCATCGAACTCGCCATGCTGACGCACAAGCTATCTTGATTGCTAGCGCGGCGCATGCCAACGTCCGAGATCGAGGCGATCTCGAGATGCTTCTCCCACTTGGAATTTGTTTCCGGCATTCCGATGTTTGGCTAAATCAACAAAAACATGGCGTTTTTGTCGGGCGAATTGAATGGAGGCTACACGCGGTCGCGTTCCCAGTTGGTCCGTGGTGCAGGACTCTGCCGATGCGTTCTTTGTTGCCCAACGAAAGTCCCATTATATCCGAACCCTATGGCGGGCGATAGCAACGAGATTCCGAGAAAGCCGGTATATCGCTAGATCGCCGCGAATACTATAGTTCTCCGCCCGAGTCTCAGGAATCTAAAAATATCGCGCCGCAAGAAGCTCTCCGTATGTTGGAAAGAACACCATCAAATTTTTTGTTAATCGCCATTGCGGCAGCCGTGATTTCATCAGGTTGCAACAGTGTCCAGCGGAAGATATTGGTACGCAGTTATCCCGAGGGGGCCTTGGTCACGATTGACAAACAGCCGATTGGACATACTCCAGTGGCAGTTCCTTTTACCTATTATGGCACCCGTGAAATTCAGCTTGAGATGGATGGATTTCAAACGAAGAAGGTCAAGCATCGATTCTCACCACCTTGGTATCAATTCCCACCAGTCGATTTTGTAACCGATAATTTTTGGCCTCGAGAGATACGCGATACGCGTATTGTGAATTTTGAGCTTAATCCACAAACGACCGTGGATGAAAACTATCTAATCGATCGTGCCGGGCAAATGCGCGGCGATGTGTATCGGGGAACCGTAGCGATGCCGATGGCCAAAGCGGATGCAGATGCTGGCACCGTGGTCTCCGAACCGGATCAAACAGCGATCTTGCCCAAAGAGCTCTTCAATCGCAAGTGACACCGGCAGGCCTGTTGGCTTTGTCTACCTGGTTAGCCCTAGTGTTGGAATTGGGGCGGTGGAATTATCGGAATTGAGGCTTAGGTGCAATTGTCCCCTTGAATTGTCCAAAGGGTTGTCCGCGATTCAGGGCGCCTCGCACTCCTAATTGGCCAGGGTCTCTGGCGATCCCATCGACCGCGTAACGTACGTCGTTCATCAAAGGTTGCAATTGGATGATGATCGGCATCAGTTGACTGCTGATGTCTCGAGCATTTCGAGCGGTATCATTCAGGTTGTTGTACAGTTCAGGATCGTTCAACAATTTCCCGATGGTGCCTTGCGAGTTTTCGCCATTGGCGATCGTTCCAATCTCGGCGAGCAGCGAGCTAATATCATCGAGACTGTTTTGGATCTTTTCAATCGCTCTCGGTCCCTGTTCCCCGAGTGCGCTGGTAAAGCTGGTGATGTTGTCGAGATTTTCTTTGGCTACGGCTGAAACATCTTTAAAGCTTTCGACCGTATATGCGGTCGTCTCCAGCAAGCTGCCAAAGTTGATCACCGCTTCGGATAAGCCTTGTTGGACAGCAGGATCGCCCACAATGTCATTGATGTTTTCAAAAAACACATTGCCGTTTCCGAGCAGTATTTCCGCAGTTGCTGAAAGACTTCGTGCTTTTTCCAGGAACTCCTGAATGCTGCCGCCTTCGTTGGAGATGGCATTCTGTAATCCACCGATAATTTCATCCGCTTTTTTGGCGGCGTTATCGACACTTTCACTAGCACTTTGAATAGTTTTGAGCGTGGTTTTAACTTGAGTCTCTAGGTCAATGACCACATCGATCATCTCGACCGGACTTCGTTCGATAACGACTTTATCCGCAGTCACTTCACCATTATCGGGAATGGCCACGCCTGGAGTGGGATCGCGCCCAGGCATGAAATCGATCACGGCATCACCCAACAGAGAAGCCGTACCGATCTCACAAACTTCGTTTGCAAAAATGGACTCACCCGAGTCGATTTTCAGGGTGAGTTCAACAAAGCGCTCTTTGTTTTTTACGCTTGCGACTCGTCCGATGCGAATTCCGTTGCGACGGACTGGCGTATTTTTAGTGACATTGGGTGCGGTAGCCGTTCTAACGGTAATGGTGTATTGAGATTTCCAGCCTTCGCCGAAAATCATAATTAAGATTGCCAAAATTATCGCGGCACAGATCACAACGATCCCCACGCGATAGGCAAATCTAGTTTCTGCGTCCATTTGGTTAGCCTCTGGCACTGGATGCCGCTCGTAATTCCATCAATCGTTCCCCCGCTTCGCCATTGACGAACTGTCGCACGCGACGGTCACGGACGTTGTCGAGGTCTTCGGGTGTTCCATCAAAAATGATTTGAGATTCGCCGGGTTGTAAACGCGCCAAGGGATACAGCATGACAATCCGATCGGCTACCTTTCGTGCTGTATTCATGTCATGGGTAACCACAATGCTGGTTACGGCGTTACGGCGACGTGTTCTGAGTATCAATTCGTTAATAACATCGCTCATGATCGGGTCTAAACCCGTGGTCGGTTCGTCATACATGATGATTTCGGGTTTCATGATCAAGGCTCTCGCCAAGCCGACTCGCTTGCGCATGCCCCCCGAGAGTTCAGCCGGTTTCTTTCCAACGGAGGTGTCGGGAAGCCCGACCTCTGACAAACGAGAAAGTACCTCTTCGCGAATTTCTGCTTGTGTGTAATCGCCTTGCTGGCGCAGTGGAAATGCTACATTTTGGCCGACTGTCATGCTGTCAAATAAAGCAGCGTTTTGAAACACAAAACCAAATCGCAGACGCAGTTGACTGATCTGCCGCTCGTTGAGTTCGCCCATCTCTTTTTTGTCAAACAACACCCTGCCCTGCCACGGTTTTACCAACCCAATAATGCTTTTCATAAGCACGGTTTTTCCGCATCCGCTCTCACCAATGAGCACCAGAGTTTGTCCTGCAGGAATCTTCAAGCTGATATCGCGCAATACTCGGTGGTTACCAAAGCGGACGGAGATGTCCTCTACGGAAACGAGTGGTTCTTGTTCGCGAATAAGTTCATCAATCATAGGTCAGAACAGCTTTGCACCTGCAGGGAAGAACACGACATATAACTTGTCGAGAAAAATACCAATTCCCAAATCCAGTATCAAAATAGACACAAATGAATATACGAACGATGCGGTCGAAGCTCGCCCCACTCCCTCGGCGCCAGGAGCACAATTAAATCCCTGGTAACAACTGACCATGGCGATCGCAGCCCCGAAAAAGAAACTCTTAAACAGACCGGTAAACAGGTCGTACCAACTTACAAATTGAGCACTGTTGTAAAAGTAAAAATGAGTGTCGATATTTAAAATTAAATAGCTGTAAAAGTAACCGCCTGCGACGCCCATGAAATCGGCCATGATGGTCAATGTGGGGATCATCAGGAGGCAGGCGAGAAAGCGGGGAACGACTAAATATCGAATCGGATTCGCGCCCATCGCAGACAAAGCATCGATTTGTTCGGTCACACGCATCGTGCCAAGTTCTGCTGCCATGGCACTACCGACACGACCTGCCAGCATCGTCGCTGCCAGCACGGGACCCAATTCGCGCACGAGCGTCATATTAATGACGGCTCCCAGACGCGTTTCCAGCCCTAGTTGGCGAAGCTGAAAATAACTCTGGACCGCTAGAACCATGCCGATAAAGGTGCCTGTCAAAGCCACAACGGGCAAGCTCAGCACGCCAACCTGATAAAAGTTGGGCCAGATCGTTTCCCGTCGAGGGGCACGTGTGAACATCCAAATAAATGTCGACCAAGCAAACAGGCTGAAACGGCCCAGCGCGATCACCGATTGATAGGTGACGCGACCCCAGTCCACGATCCACAATGTAAACCGACTCAACCGAGGCGATACTTGGGGAGATGTTTCTGTTGTGAGCGATGGCGACGACACTAAACGACCTAATCGGTGAATGACTTGTTCGCGCAGCTTGGTCCGCGATGCAACCATACTGCACTCTCTTCTTCGGCTCAAAAATCTATGCCGCTTGAGGAGTCTTTGCCGATTAGACAAGGTCTGCTGCTAGCAACGACGGCTGGGGCGAGAGGTCAGCTGCACAAAAAAACGGCTCGCCGGGAGAAACCCGGGAGCCGTTGAGACCGTTCCGTTCTGGTGGTTAGAAAATTCTATTGCGGTGGTTGGGTGGCTGCTTCCAAGGCCGGCAGGCCGCCAACTATCGGCAACGTGAATTGGGTGGCGTCGAGGTCCAGCGTCAATTCCGTTCCGGCTTCTGGCCAGAGGGTAAATTCGTAGTCACTGGAGAAGATCATCAAACCAATCTTTTGCCCGGCGGCGATGACTTGGTCATCCGGTTGCAGATCAAAACTCCACTCATAGAATTTGCCGGGTTCAAGCGGTTCGCTTTCGGTCAGCGATTGATGGTTTTGCGGGTCCGCCCAGCCCCGTGTGATGACATTGTCCGTTATGTTACGGCTTCTTTTCCAGGGCAAGGAGACCACCCAGACCGAAAGGTTAGCGGTGGGTTTGCTGCTGGCCATTTTGATCTTTAACTTCGCAGTGCCGGATAGATGCAACGGTTTGGTGAGTTCTGGTGTTACGAACAGTAGGCGATTTTCCGATGATTCGGCCCGTGCATGAGCACGCCCTTTAATGGAGTAATCATCTTTCAATGTTTCTTGGCCCTGTGTCGTATCAAAGGCAACTGCGGATAGGGAACCAGCGGTCTTGCCGCCGGCACCAAGATGCAATTCGACCGCTTGGGCCTCGGGGTTGGGATAGTCAGGGTACGACGTCGGCACACGTTCCCCTTCGTCGTCTTCTCGCACAATCCAGGACTTGGGATCCTGTTCGACGTTGTTTTCAACATCAAACAAGTAGCGAGTAAACCAGCGATTCATCAATTCCAGGGGCGGTGGTCCGCCGTGGCCGCCTTGATGCATATACAGCTGACAGGGTACGCCCTTTTCTTTGAGTGCCTCGTAGATACGAATGCTGTGTTCGGGCATTACGTTCCAATCGTTCCAAGCATGAGACATCAGAAC
>JAAEPL010000097.1 GCA_024232675.1 Planctomycetaceae bacterium | reverse complement strand
GGATGCGGGCGAAAGCGGCGAAAGCGGCGAAAGCGGAGAGAGCGGAGAGAGCGGAGAGAGCGGAGAGAGCGGAGAGAGCGGAGAGAGCGGAGAGAGCGGAGAGAGCGGAGAGAGCGGCGAAAGCGGCGAAAGCGGCGAAAGCGGCGAAAGCGGAGAAAGCGGAGAAAGCGGAGAAAGCGGAGAAAGCGGAGAAAGCGGAGAAAGCGGAGAGAGCGGTGAGAGCGGTGAGAGCGGAGAGAGCGGAGAGAGCGCTTCATCGGGAGAGTCGGGGAACGAGCAAGGCGATTCAAGCAAACAGTCATCCGGTTCTCAGGGTGAGCAAGCCGGAAAATCTCAAGGATCTGATAATCAAGACTCGCAGTCCGGAAATCAGGACTCGTCATCTAATCAGGCACAGAGCGGGAACGATTCTGGCACTGCGGGAAATCAGGACCAGCAAGCAGGTAACCCAGCGGCGGGTAACGATACGAATGAGGGGACACCTCTTGGTGAGGATGCTCACGATAGTCAGATCTTTGAGGAGATTCAAAAATTTCGTGAGCAGGCTGCCAAAGAAAAGGGGGCGGCCGAGCAAAATTCACAAAGTTCCGAGACTCCCAATCAGGATAGCGGAGAACAACCGCAAGGTTCGGAAGGGGACGCCGCTGAAGGTGGTTCGTCACAAAGCCAAAACGATGGACAAACGTCGAATTCCCAGTCTCAAGAGGAGCCTCAGTCAGAATCTGGAAATGAGAGAGCCTCCGAAGCGTCTCAGGACCAAGGAGAAGGACAAGAGTCTAACTCTGGCTCGACAGCGGAGTCCAAAGATTCGGCAACCGAATCCCCGTCTTCCAACGATGATCAATCTAATAGTTCGGATCAATCGCAGGCTGGCACAGAAGAAAATTCTTCCAATGAGTCTTCGGGGCAGGCAGGTTCTGAGTCGATGGATCAGCAAACACCAGAAGGCGAAGAAAAAGGTTCTGCCGGCAGCGAAGCGGAGAATTCAGAAGAGCCGAGCCAACCGCAGGGCGGTAGCGGCGAACAGGATGCTCAAAAAGGCGATCCCGGAGAACAAGGGAGCGAGGGGGATCAGGGTAGCCAGGGTGAGTCAAATGAACAGGGTCAGTCGGGTGACCAAGGTGACCAAGGGAGTGAGGGTCAGCAGGAGAGTGATTCCGGTTCAGGAGAATCTCAGGGCGAGGGACAGGAATCTTCTGAGCAATCGCCTGCCAGTAAGCAGGGACAGTCGGGTGAATCTGGTGAACCTGGAGAGGGCCAAAAGAGTCAGGATGGCCAGCCGGGCGATGGTGGCGAATCGGAACAATCTGGCTCGTCTGGCGAATCTTCAGAGGGCATGCAGGACTCATCGCCACAAGGCGAAGGGCAAAGCGAATCGTCTTCAGGCGAAGGTCAGCAACAATCAGGCAATACGCCAACCCCCGACGGACAACCCGGGCAATCTCAAGGCGGAGATTCACCAGAAGCATCGGGTGACCAGGCAAATGGCAACCAGGCAGGCGAAGGCGAACAGGCACAACAAGCGGGGGAAGGCCAGCCTTCCGAACAGCAATCCGGAGGGAATATGCCAGGCTCAGGATCCTCGTCCGGGCAGTCCTCAAATCAATCCTCCAACTCCGGGCCGCCCGCTGGTGGCAGGACCCAAAAAGATCAGGCAAACTTGGACTTCACCAAAAAAGCCACAGATATGTCACTCGAGTATCTTGAGAACCAGCAAATCGAGCCCGATCCAAAACTATTGGATCGCTTGAATTGGACAGAGGATGATTTGCGGGATTTTGTCAAACGTTGGAAAGAGCTCAAGCAGTCGGCCGCAGCCGGTGACCAAGAAAAGCGGTCAGAATACGAGCGAGCTTTACAGAGCTTGGGGCTAGGAGCGGGTGATTCGGCAAAGCGTCGTTTCGATGGGCAGTCGGATAATCAGCAAGGATATGTCGAAGATGGTAGCGTGGATGCTCCGCCGCCCGAGTTTGCTGACCGGTTCCGCAAGTTCTCACGAAAGCGAAATAAGGCACGCAACCAGCGCTAGGCTTTTTCGAACTAGGTGAGAGGTTTTGCGACAGATCACGGTATACTGAGTCTTAGCAAATACGTTCCTTACAGCCAGTAATGGTGGGCTGCTTAGGTTGGCACCTTGAGTGACCCGCAACCCATTTATTACGATTGGGACTCAGCAATTCGACTAACCGGTCGCCAACGGTAAGCAGGCTGTTAAGATGCCGCCTTGGAAACCTTTCTCATACCTCCGCTTCGTCTACTAACCATGACTACTGAATCCACTTCCCACCCCGATGCTGCGGCAGCGCAGAAATCGGGCGTCCCGATGATTGAAGCAGATGGACTGTCCAAATTTTATGGGATATTTGCTGCCTGTCGCGAAGTCTCTTTCAAGGTTTATCGGGGAGAGGTGGTAGCGTTTCTGGGCCCTAACGGCGCCGGGAAAAGCACGACGATGAAGATGTTGACCGGTTACCTTTCTCCATCTGAGGGGGTCGCCCGTATTGCCGGGTATGACATGACTCGCGATCGTGTCACAGGCTCCCATCACCTCGGTTACCTTCCGGAAAAAGGCCCTTTGTATCCGGAGATGACGCCTTACAGCCTGTTGGACTTTTTCGCCGAGGCGCGAGGTATGGGGAAGAAGATTAAAAAAGATCGCATTGCCGAGGCCGTTGAGTTGTGCAGTCTGAGCAGTGTGATTTACAAACCGATCAGCAAGCTCAGTAAAGGGTTTCGTCAGCGTGTTGGCATGGCTCAAGCACTGATTCACGAACCGGAAGTCTTGATCATGGACGAACCCACCAGCGGTCTTGATCCTAACCAGATCCAAGGCGTGCGTGAGACGATGAAGAAGCTTGGCGAAACGAAAACCATTCTTTTATCGACTCATATTTTGCAAGAAGTCGAAGCGATGGCCTCTCGCGTAATTTTAATTAATGAAGGCCGTCTTGTTTACGACGGTTCGCTTGCCGACATTGATCCCAACAACAAAGGCTTAAATAAAGTCTTCGCTGATATGACCGGGCATGGCGATAGCTCGGAACATGTTGAGGGTGAGCAACCTACCCAAGAATCCACATCCAATTCGGCAAGCTAGGTTGAAACTTCTAGCGACTATTTTTATTTCAGATCTGCTACTTTTTCCAGATACGAACTGATCCATGAACCTGCCCTTCATCGAATTCTTTTTTATGGTCGGTATCGACATCCTGTTTTTCGGTGCGCTACTGCTCTTGATGATGCCTTTTGGTATCTGGCGTCAGGCAGCCTTTGCTGTGATGAAACGAAATTTCATCGGCTATTTCAGCAACCCTACGGGTTATGTCTTTTTGTGCCTGTTTGTTTTGTTGACCTCCTTCGCGGCCTTTTGGCCCCATGAGTTCTTTACGACTAACCTGGCGAACTTTGAACAATTAAACCGTTACCTGCCATACATCATGTTGGTGTTTATCCCAGCGATCACGATGAGTATCTGGTCAGAGGAACGCCGGCAGGGAACGGATGAGCTTTTGTTGACGTTACCGGCATACGACTTTGACATTGTGATTGGTAAGTACTTTGCGGCGGTGCTGGTCTTTACCGTGTCGTTGTTATTCTCGCAGTTGTCGAACTACGCTGTTTTGATTTCCATGACAGGTGGCGACCTCGATAGTGGTTTGTTGTTTTCCACCTACTTTGGCTACTGGTTTGTCGGTATCGCCATGCTGTCGATTGGGATGGTAGCCTCGTTCCTAACAAATAACCTGACCGTCGGCTTTATCTTTGGGGTCGTATTCAATGCTCCCCTGGCGTTCTTTTCTAACGCGGATGTCATCATTTCCGATAACCAGATGGTCAATCGCCTCTTCGAATGGTCGCTACTGCAGCGGTTCGATCCTTTTGGGCGCGGGCTCATCAGTCTGCCCTCGATCTTTTACTTTCTCGGCATGACCGTGGTGGGGATTTATCTCAGTTTAATTTTGATTGGCCGGCGACACTGGCAGGGTGGCAAGCATGGTACATCCCGCATGGGTCACTTTGCTTTTCGCACGGTTTGCTTGGTCGTGATCGTGGTCGGGTTGGTGTTGGTAGCTCAGTACAGTCCTGCAAATCGGCTACGCGTTGACGTGTCGCGGAATCAGATCAGTACGCTGACGGAAAACACTCGACAGATACTCAACGATTTGGATCAACAAAACGAGGCAGATCCAATCATTATCGACGCCTACGTGGGCTCGAGTATCCCGTCCGACTTTGTGCAAACCAAGTATGACTTGGTCAACCTGTTGCGTGAATTTGACGTGATGGGTGGAAACCGCGTCCGCGTTAATTTGCACACCAATGTCGAGCCGTTCAGCCAAGAGGCAATTCTGGCGGAAAAACGGTTTGGCATTCGTCCGGTTCCCTACGTCTCCGAATCACGCGGTGCGGTGCGTCAGGAGCAAGTGATTCTGGGAGCAGCATTCACCTGCGGGCTCGATCGCGAAGTCATTGAGTTTTTCCCCTATGGCTCACAAGTTGAGTATGAATTGGTGCGTTCCATCAATACGGTTGCTCAGGATCGCCGGGCACGCATTGGTGTCGTGGAGACGGATGTGCTGGCCGCGGGCGGGCTTTACCAAATTAACGGCCGTCGCTTCGCGGTACCCGCGTTGGGAATTGTGGATGAACTGAAGAAGCAATACGACGTCGAACGTGTGTCCATGTCCGAGCCCTTCGAGGTGTTTTCCGAAGTGGAAGAGGATATCAGTTTAGATGCGGTTACGTCGGGCGATGTTTTGGGTAAACAGTTTCGCTACGAAGTACTGTTGGTGATCCAACCATCGAAGATGTCACCACCAGAACTTGAAAACTTGATTGCGGCGATTCGTGCAGGTCAACCCACGATCATTTTCGAAGACCCTTTCCCGCGTCAAGCATCCATTGCAGCTGGACCGAATCAACCTGCTCGGGTTGGCTATACGTTCCGGTCACGGGACGCTAATTTTCCGCGGGGCGGCAGTACTGAGTCATGTAAGATCAACGATTTGTGGGCGGCACTGGGGATTTCGGTAGCAGGCACGGCCGATGATGGACGGTTCTTCCCCAATTTAGCCTGGCAGAAATACAATCCTTACCAACGAAATGCCGCCTTGGATGAACCTGAACTCTTGATTTTAGATAATCAGAATCCGGCCGCGATTACGGAACAAATTAATTCGTCGCACCCTGCCACGGCAGGCATTGAAGAATTGCGTTTCGACAATGCTGGGTATTTTGAGGTTCGGCCGGATGCGAAAAATTCGGGCCTCTACGTGATGCCATTGGTCGTCGCTCAAAATGCTGGAAAGATTCCTTTTAAGAGGTATTTTGAGGCGGTTAACGCGCGGAGCGACAATATTCGGATGCTCACGCAAGCCCGCGGGAACGAACAGCGAGACGAGAACTTTATTCTGGCTGCTTGGATTTCATCTAAAGAGGAACCCGATCAAGTCGTGCCAGGTGACATCAATTGCTATTACATCACCGACGTGGATCTCTTAACCGATGAGATGATCAGCCTGAGAAACTCGCCGTCGCAAGGGGGCGTGGAATACCGTTTTCAAAATATTTCATTCGTCCTGAATCTCATCGACTCGATGACTTCGCAGGCCAGTTACATCCCGATTCGCGATCGTCAGCAACGTTACCTGACGTTGCGTGTGGTGGAAGATACCATTCGCGATGCGACGGATGAAACCGACAAAGAGCTCCAGGAATATGAAAAGACCTACTCCCAGCGAATGTCGACCGAACGTCAAGCTTCCATGGAGCAAGTGGAAGATCTGAAAAGAGACGTGAGCGCCATGATGCAACAAAAGCAGGAAGGCGGGGAGGTCGATGAAAAGGCATTGCAGGCCAAACGGGCTTATCTGCAGCAGGTCGTGGAGGTGGAGAATAGCCGCCTCGCTCGATTGGAGCAGGAGATGCAAAACGAGCGAAATGAGATTATTCGCTCCAAGCGACTCGAATCGGAATTGAAGATCCAAGAGATTCAGCGGAAATACAAATTAGCCGCCGTTCTAATCCCACCCATCACGCCTTTGCTGTTGGGGTTGATTGTGTTCACACGCCGCCGCCTACGTGAGCGTGAGGGTATTTCCAAAGCACGCCGACTCAAGTAATAGTTTGCTGGACCAACACCGAACATAAAACCGAATTTGGTTAAAGGTAATTTTCGTGAAATCAACTGCGACCACTTTGTTAATGGCTCTTCTCGCAACGGCATCTATGCTGGCGGCTTGGTATTACTATCCTACCCTTGAGGTGCAGGACGTCACGGTCCGCGAGAAATTATTGACCGATGAGCAGGCCTTTGAACCGCGAGATGTACAGAAGGTCCGCATCGAATCGTTCGATAGCAACACGAACAGTCCATCACAATTTGATTTTGAATTGGATCGTGGCAGTTGGGTTATTCGTGATCACGAAAATTACACAGCCAATAACAATTCAAGGGTCTCCGACGCCCTCAGTGCCATAGGAGATAAGCAAGTCCTTGAAGTCGTTTCCAGCAATAAAAATGATCACGAAGAATACGGCGTGCTGGAAATATCCGAAATAGGAAGTTCCGGTTTGGGCATTGGTACTGTCATGACCTTTGAAGGACGCAACGAAAAACGCTTGGCCAAATTGATCGTTGGTACTTCTCCCGAAGGTAAGCCCGATCAACGGTATGTACGCTTAGCAGGCCAGCCGCAAATTTATGTGGTCGAATTTAATCCGGACGTTTTGACAACGAAATTCTCGGATTGGGTCGATGGGGAATTGATCAAGGTAGGTAGCGAGGAAACGCCGTTTCCAGAATTAATCAAATACATCGATGTCGATTTGTACTATCGAGATCAAGAAGGCGATAAGAAATATAATTATCGAGCACGAATCGAACTGAATGACAAGAACGAGTGGGTCTACTCATTATGGCAGCCAGATGATTCGAAAAAGCTTGCCGAAGATCCCAACTTGGTGGAGCAGCTTGTCAACCAAGGAACGTTGGCTAGTCTTGTCCAGCAAGTCATGTTGTTTGAGATTAAGGACGTCGATCGCAAGCAGGAAACGGCTGCGTTAGATTTAGCAAACCCAAAAGAATCACAGCCTGCTTCCCATTTTGATTCCCTAGCGAAGAGCGGGTTCTTTCATAAGGGCTTTCAGGACGGTCAGCATCAATTCGATGCCGCCGCTGGTTCTGTCACCATCGCATTCCGTTTTGGTATGGAGGTGGAGGTTCATGTCGGTAATATCTCAGGCATGGGAGGCGTTGGTGGTTCAGGTATTAATCGGGCGATTATGCTTAACGCCGAACTCAATCCGGAGCTTGTTCCAAAGGATGTTGACGGTAGGGAACAGGTTCTTGGATTTGCCGAGAATGAGACGCGTGCGTTCAATCAATTACACGCTGACTGGATCTACGAAGTGGCTGATGAAGCTGTCTCTCGCCTGTTGCCCCCTGCAACCGCCTGGGTCAAACCAGAACGCTAAGAATTGACTCCCTGACCCCAATCTCGGCCAGACAGAAAGAGTCGGGCCGCTGGAGGCGCTCAGCTCGCTAGTTGCTGCCACCGCTCTTGGCCCGTAATTTATTGCGTTGTTCTCACTCGGTACGGCTTTTCTTGTGCGCAGGATACCAACGCCATTTCGGGGCTCGCAGGCTTCCGCTGCAAACGCGAAATGCGGAACCTGTGGCAGGATAGGATGCTTCTTGAATGAAGTAAGGAAATAAAGAGCGCACCTCAGCAGACAAGCGTAGGGAATGTTATAACGTGCCGGTAGCATGTTTGGATAAACGTGTTTGCGATCTATTACTCAATCATTCGTTTTTAAGGTGGTTACTGGTTCATGGCGGTACGAGAAGTCAATTTTGATGGCATCGTTGGGCCCACGCATAATTACGCGGGATTGAGTTTTGGGAATCTTGCTTCGACCCTCCATGAAAAAAAGGTATCCAGTCCGCGCCGGGCCGCACTGCAGGGTCTGGAGAAAATGAAGTTCGTTAGTGAATTGGGTGTGCCGCAGGGTGTGTTGCCACCCCTCCGCCGGCCTCATATTGGATTCTTAAAGCAACTTGGATTTCGTGGATCAGTTGCTGAAATCATTCAGTTTGTGGGAGAGACCGACCCCCGATTGTTGGCGGCCAGTTATAGCTCATCCAATATGTGGACAGCCAACGCCGCGACGGTATCACCTTCCAGTGATTGTGCAGATGGCCGTTTACATTTGACCCCAGCAAACTTGGCCAGCGGGTTGCATCGCAGCATTGAAACCGCAGATACATTGGCAGTGCTGCGAGCGATTTTCCATGACTCAACAAAGTTTGCGGTCCACGATCCCCTGCCCTGCAATTTCGCTATGTCAGATGAAGGGGCGGCCAATCATACACGGCTTTGCGACGGTTACGGTTCACCGGGGATTGAGGTTTTCGTTTTTGGCCGGAGTGAGTTGGATAAATCTTGCCCGGCGCCTGTGCGATTTCCCGCACGCCAGACCTTAGAGGCCAGTCGGGCCATTGCCAGAGTTCATCAACTGAAACCTCAGAGCACGTTTTTTATTCAGCAAAATCCCGCGGCCATCGACGCGGGTGTATTCCACAATGATGTGGTTTCCGTGGGAAATGGAAACTTCCTGATGTATCACGAAACGGCTTTCCTGGGTGGCGAATTGGCGGTTGCCGATCTGTGTCAATCGATCCGGCGTTTACAAGGGTGGGAGTTATCCAGCATGGGTTTTTCCGAGCAGGACTTGCCCTTGAAGGAAGCGGTAAGTAGTTATCTATTTAACAGCCAGTTGATTTCGCGAGAGTCGGGCGACATGACGTTGGTCTGTCCTTTGGAGGTGAAACAGGTGCAGAACGCTTTTCGCTGCACACAACGCATTCTCGATGCTGACAACCCAGTTACGGCGGTGGAGTTTCTTGATCTGAGACAAAGTATGAACAACGGTGGGGGTCCGGCCTGTTTACGTTTGCGAGTTGTCATGACGGAAGAGGAACTTGCCAGTGTCCACCCAGGTGTATTGTTCAGCGATACGCTTTATGCGCGTCTGCGGGATTGGGTAAACCGTAACTATCGCGATGAGTTATCCCCCGACGATTTACATGACCCCGTTTTGGTGGGCGAAGTTGACACGGCATTTAACGAGCTGCAGGCGATTCTGGAATTGCCGCCAAGTGTTTTCCGCATGGGGATTTAAGGGTCAGTGAAGATACGCTTTGCTTGTCGATCCCAATCGTAATGACGGCCAGGAAAGCTGTGTTAGCACACATAAAAATTGTGTTTTTCTATTCAAGCATTGGACGATAAGATTCTCGCACGGACGGACTGCACCTTCATGGAGGTAAATGTTCCCTCACCCCCCCCCCGAGGTTTTGTGCCATGTCTTGCGACTCTATGCACTCAATGCTTTTATTGGCGTTTGTGACGGTTTGGGCCTTAATCGGTCAGTTCACGTTTATCAAACATTGACAACACGTTTGCGTTCTCAGAATTCATACGACGGCGGCACCGTATCCCAACGGTCCGCAGTTGTGTTAAGCTGACGATATGCAAATGGCTGAATCAACAACTGGAGAAGTCGAACCAGCAGGCAGATTGTCTGCGCTGTTTTCTGCTGCCAACACAGGTCCCGATTGGAACTCCCATTCTCAATCTGGGGCGATGCGAGCGCGAGTTCGCAGCAACCGTGTGCGCCGCAGGAAACTGGTTCCGGCTATTCTCTTTTTGTTGACTTGTCTTTCGACTTTTTGGGTTGGCATCACCGATTGGCAACCGCTTTTTGAACTCCAGAATCTTTTCGTAACCGGGCCTGGTTTGCTGGGTGTCGATTTGGATTTTATGGTGCTGCGCCGGTTAGTGGTCCGTAACTGGGACCAGGGCCTAATTTACATGGCTTGTGTGTTGGCGATCCTGATGGTCCATGAAATGGGGCATTTTATTGCCACCATCATCTATCGAATTCCCGCAACGGTCCCTATTTTTCTGCCGTTTCCTTTCAATCCGATTGGCACGTTAGGCGCCGTGATTGGGATGGCAGGCATGCAAGCTGACCGTCGGCAAATTTTTGACATTGGCATCGCCGGTCCACTGGCTGGATTGGTGGTTGCGGTCCCGTTGGCCTACATCGGAATTTTGCAATTGGATCTGACGCAACCGCCTGGTGGGCAGTTGGCTTTTGAGTGCCCGTTGGTATTCAAGGGGATGTTGGTGTGGTTGCAAGTTCCTGGGTACGAGCAAGCAATCACAAAAGGTGTCTGGCTTAGTCAGTTGAATCCTTATTTCGCTGCCGCCTGGGTGGGTTTTGTAGTGACCGGATTGAATATGATTCCGATCGGTCAACTTGATGGCGGACACATCACCCACGCACTCTTCGGCAACAAGGCCCACACCGTCGCCAAGGCAATTATTGTCCTAGCTATCGCATTCATGGTTTACCGGGGCATTCCTCACTTAGCGATCATGGTTCTGTTATTGTTGGTGATTGGCACCGAGCATCCACCGACCCGCGACGATTCGGTCCCGTTAGGCCCTTTTAGAATGCTGCTTGGGGTGTTTTCGTTAGCGATCCCTGTGCTCTGTTTCCCGCCGAATATCTTTTATATCGATCTTTAGAGGTGGCAACCGATGCGAACCGCCTCGGTTGCGGCGAAGCCGCGTGAAGGCAAGCCAGGGTTGGAGCCGTTTCACTGCGTATTATCCACAAGAATCCGCCAAACTGCGCAAGCTGGGAACGGAATTCAGTGGGATCGCACAAAAAATGCCCATACAGTCGGTTGGCTGCTTGACGCAGCGAATATGTTGACGAAATTATCATCAACTACACCCTTTGACAGATTCCACGAGTGGAGAAAATTGAATGTCCAGACCCGTTACGATTTTTACAGGCCAATGGGCCGATCTTCCACTTGTGGATATGGCCCGTAAGACCAACGAGTTTGGTTATGACGGAATCGAATTAGCATGCTGGGGCGATCATTTTGAAGTGCAGCGTGCCTTGAACGAGGACGATTACTGCGGCAACGTCCGGGCTCTTTTAGAAGGCCATGGTTTGCAGTGTCACGCCATTTCTACTCACCTTGTCGGTCAGGCAGTTTGTGACCCCATCGACGAACGACACCAGGCGATTCTCCCAGACTATGTTTGGGGAGACGGTGACCCGGCCGGCGTGAATCAGCGTGCTGCTGAGGAAGTTAAGGCGACGGCAAAAGCGGCACAGAAGATGGGTGTGCAAATCGTTAACGGATTTACGGGATCCGCGATTTGGCACCTGAATTACTCTTTCCCACCCGTTCCTCCGGCGATGATTGATGCCGGATTTCAGCAATTCGCGGACCGCTGGAATCCTATCCTTGATGTGTTTGCCGAATGTGGTGTCCGCTTCGCACTAGAAGTCCATCCGACGGAAATTGCGTTTGATATCCACACCGCTCAGAGAGCATTGGAGGCACTGGATCACCGACCCGAATTCGGTTTTAACTTTGATCCAAGTCATTTGCATTGGCAGGGCGTTGACCCGGTAGAATTTATTCGAGCTTTTCCCGAGCGGATCTACCATGTGCATGTCAAGGATGCCATCACCACCTTGGATGGTCGATCTGGTATTTTGGCCAGCCACCTGAATTTTGGCGACCCACGACGCGGATGGGATTTCCGTTCGCCAGGGCGCGGGGGTGTGAATTTCGAAGAGATCATTCGGGCACTTAACGGAGCCAACTATCAGGGGCCTCTTTCGGTAGAGTGGGAAGATTGTGGAATGAGCCGAGATTTTGGCGCAGCTGAGGCTTGCGATTTTGTCCGGCAAATCGACTTCACACCAAGCGATGTTGCGTTCGACGCAGCGTTTGAAAAGGATTAACAGGTTCCGCGATGACTGAGCATGTGGAAATTCGAAAGGACCTGCCGTCAGGCTCCATCATTATCAATCGACCCAAGCAGCGAAATGCGTTAACGCCTCGTAGTGTGAACGAACTACAGAGCGCTTTCTACGACTTGCACGGCGAAAAGAACGTACGTGGCGTGATACTCACCGGCGCTGGCGATTGCTTTTGTTC
>JAAEPL010000096.1 GCA_024232675.1 Planctomycetaceae bacterium | reverse complement strand
GTGCGGCCAATCAGACGACTGGAAAGCCGATTGACCCAGCTACGCAGCTCGAGAACTTGAGCGGGTTGTAATCCAGCGATGTCCCACGAGGCATGCAATCGATCATAAATCGAAATTGCCACTTGATGCGACGTCTTCGGTGCCACTGCGAGTTCTAGATTGCGCTCGAATCGCGGTGGTATGACCAGTGAGTCCGGATTCGCGGGAACGTCATCTCTCTTCGTCAGACGAGGTGCCTGTGGTTGCACCACGTTGGGGACCGGATTTTTTGGCAGGGCTTGCTTGACTTTATCTGCCAGTGCGTCGCCGGGGTTGGGACTATCCACGCGCTTGGGAAATTGCTTTGCGGGAGGATTTTGTGGCTCCGTCTCGCTCGCCAAATTTCCTTTGTCCGTATCATTATTGAGGAGCGCGATCATCCCAATGGAACCAGCCAAAACCAAGCCGGCTACGACGACAATCGAGATCCAGTTCAATAGCGACGTTTGCTTGACAGGCGGCGACTGTCTAGGGGTGGTGAGAGCGGCTTTTTTGGAAAGAGGTTTTACGGCGGCTTGGATGCCACCTGCCAAAGCATGATCCTGATTTACAGGGAGTTGTTCCCGAATATGCTGCGCAATCTCCTCGCTCGACCGACCTGGCCGAGTTTCGTTGAGCATCTCATCTAGAAATGCGTCGAGAATCTTTTCGCGCGGATCTCTCATTTGGGCTTGGATCTTCTTTCAATACAATCTCGCAGCCGTGCCTTGGCACGCTGCATTAAGTTTTTCGCACCGTTTTCTGTGATTTCCAAATTAGCGGCGATCTTGGTTCTCGAGAGCTTATCCTTGAATCTCATCTCCAAAGCCCAACGGGAACGATCCCCCAGTTTGCCCATGCAATTTCGCAGGGCATCGAGGTATTCCTCACCACTTTGGTCTGAAACCAGTTCACACCAAACACGCTCAAATTTTTGGATGTTCTCTACGGCAATAACCTTGCCAGAGCGACGCTGCATGGAGATGAAAAGATTGTGGGCAATACGTCTCAGGTAGGCAGCCGTGGCGGCTTCGTCGTAGTAGTTGAACGGTTTCTGCAAAATTTTGAGAAACGTGTCTTGGACAAAATCATCCGCCTGCGAGGCGTCACAACCCAGGGCACGAAGATATCTCCAGAGTGGCAACTGATGACGTTCAATCAGTTGGGCCGGATCAACTTCGACCGATGAGATATGCGTCTTGTTTTCCGAGGTAGACGATTTCATCAATCACATCATGAGAACTAACGATTATGTTTGGCCCGGTGTACTCAATAGACCCCGAAATCGACCCAAAACCCCAAAACGTGGTTTTTTTCAACGTTTTGGCCGCTGTTTAGGCCGTTAAATCCCACGCTATCGGAGCATTCACACATTTGAGTGCGGGCGCCGCTCGCAGGATTCGACTCTACCACGATTGTTTCCATCGTGAAAGTTGCAGGGACAGTGGGTTTTGTTTTCGAACGCTGCTTTGGGGGCCGCGGGCGATTTAGGCCGTGGTCCAACTACCCGCGAGACTACGGCCTTTAAGTGCTGGCACCCACTTCTATCGTACGGCCATGCGTCCTCATATTTACCGTGACCGGCAATTAAGTTGATTTTTTTGGGAAACTAGTCGAGCGAGCAGGTGTCCTCGCGGTCCTCTCGGACTGCCTGGCGACTCAAAAGAGTTCGCTGATGATTTTTCCACTGTTGGCAATACGCATGGGACGTCCGCTGGTACTGGTGAAATTGGTTTCCAGGGAAATATCCAAGGCTTTGCAAATAGAAGCCATTAAATCTTCTGCGGTGTAGGCATCTCCTACCACGCTCAAGCCATCGGGATCGGTTTCTCCAACCGCGATGCCTGGTTGCATGCCGGCACCCCCTACCACGACGCTCCATGAGCGTGCCCAGTGATCTCGACCGGCGTTTCCGTTGATTCTCGGGGTTCGCCCGAATTCGCCCATCCAGATAATGGCTGTGTCGTCGTAGAGTTCCCGCGCGTGAAGGTCGGCCACCAATGCACTCATGCCTTGGTCCAACATGGGTAAGCGTTGGTCTCGCAGTGTATTGAAGATGCCTTGGTGGTTATCCCATCCGCCGAGGTTAACTTCGACAAACGGTACGCCCGCTTCTACCAGACGACGGGCCATCAAGCAGCTACGTCCAAAGTTATTGGCACCATATCTTTCCCGCACCTCCTCTGGTTCACTTTCTGTGCGGAATGCAGACATCTGTTGACTGGTCATCAGATTCAGTGTCTTGTCTAAAACTTTGGCGTGTTCCATCGAACTGCGACCGCGATTCTCATTGATAAAACCGCTTTCCAGTAAACGCAGGGCCTGCATTCGTTGCGTCAGGCGATCCGCCGGTAGATTCATCTCCAGGTTTCGCACATTGCCATTGGAATCGACCGTGAAAGGTGCCCAGGACATACCGAGGAAGCCCGGACCTTCGCTGCCTCCGCCGACGCTCACAAATGGGGGAAGCTCGAGTGCTCCGCGATTTTGGTTGAGCTCGTGGGCGATCACGGATCCGTAGCTCGGGTGGACGACGTTTGGATTGGGTACGTAGCCGGTGTGCATGTAATAACGACCGCGTTGATGATCGGCTTCACGCGTGCTCATGTTGCGAACAATCGACATCTTGTCCATTTGTTGAGCCATCAACGGCAAGTGCTCGCAGATTTGGACGTCACCTGTGGTTGCGATGGGATTGAAATCGCCTCCGTTAGGCGAGTTGGGTTTCATGTCCCAGAGGTCAATCGTGGAAGGCCCTCCACCCATCCATAACAGGATCGCGCTTTTTTGATTCTTTTTAAGCGTTAGGGCATTCGCCGACAACGATTTGCCAAGGGCCAGGGAGCTTCCTGCAAACGCCGAAAGACCCGCCAAATGCTTAGCGAAGTGTCGCCGTGTCATTCCGTTTGGAGTTCGATAGTTCATGGTATATCCCTTTCTCTAGTGATTGAAAATGAATTCGTTGCTATTCAGGATCACCCACCATAAATCCTGAAATGTCTCACGCGGGTTGCCCCGTGAAGCATAAAGTTGGCTGGCCATTTTGAGTTCCTCGGGTTTGGCCTCGCGGCCCAGCCCAGCCATGAACAAGTAATTGATTTTTTCTTTGTTGTTCATCGAAGTCTCGTTGACCAAGCGGTCGAGGAAATTACCGTTGGCACTGCCAGTAGCCTGGCGAATCAGTTCCCCATTAAACATCATCAGCACTTGTGGGATGGTGCCGGCAAAGTTGGTGGTCTCATCTCCCTCGTCAGTTCCAAAAGCTTGGGCAAATTGTTGCAACCAACGATTTTTTCGCTGTTCCTGTTGCTCGTAGCTACCCAGCGATTCTTGAGCTCGGGTGGCTGCGATCAAGCTTTCGTACAATTCCTCCGCCTTCATTTGACGCAAATAGAATCTGGAAAATAAAGCTGTCGAGCCGGCTTGAGGATCATCGACCAATCGCGTCTGTTCACTGTTTCCTTTTTCCATCTCGCTAGAGAGTCCGTAAGGTCGACTCAATACGATCCAGCGAATCAGGTCGCGAATTTCAAAATCGTTTTGGCGAAACTCTGCAGCCAAATAGTCTAGTAATTCGGGGTGCGATGGTTTGTTGTGGGGGCCTAAATCATCGACGGGTTTGGTAAACCCGTAACCCATGAAATGTCCCCAAACTCGATTCACAAATGCTTTCTCCAGATACTCAGACTCCATCATCAGGTCGGCCAATTCTTTGCGGCGAACCGTGTTGGCGATTGCCCCGTGTTTGGAGATTTCCGTGCCGTCGACAAAGACGGGGAACGCGACTTTTAGTTCGCCATTGCGTTGGTCGTAATACAGATCGGCTTCCTCGACATCATTGCTCTCGCCCATGAAATCGACGTCTAGTAATTCTGCCGTTTGCCCGTTCATTTGAGCACGACGACCACCCCGCGCCCGCACTTGGCGGAAAAAGGCGTTCATCTCCCAGTACTTTTGCTGCTCCCATTTATTGAACGGGTGGTTGTGGCACTGGGTACACTGAACTTGTAAACCAAGAAAAATTCGCGAGGTTGCGGCGGTCGCCTGGGCAGCGTTATCACCGTTGACTTTGTCAATCAGAAAGTTAACCGCCCCGTTAAATTCGTCCGCTTCAGGCGATACGTTTCCCGTGGCCGTTACCAATTCGTAAACCATGCGATCGTAGGGTTTGTTGCGGGCAAATGAATCACGCAGATACTTTTGCATACCCCTGCGATCAATCATCGAGTTGTTGGCGTTACCACCTGTCCGTCCAATCAGCAGATTGGTCCAAAGGGTAGTCCAGTTACGCGAGAACTCCTCCGTGTATTCGTCGTCATCCAGCAGTTTGTTAACGAGGTTTGAATACCGGTCTTTAGAATCGCTGGAAAGAAAATCCTGCAACTCATCGACGGTGGGAATGCGGCCTATCAGATCCAAATAAACTCGCCGGCACCACTCGCCATCTTTCGCCGGTTTGGTTGGCTTGATTTCGTAGGCGTCCCAGTACTCTTTGACCTGTCGATTAATTTCGCTGACTTGTGATAAACGATCACTGGAGCCAGGCCAGTCGCGAGATTCCTGCGCCGCCAGACTGACGGTGTGAAAGGCTGCTATGAAAACGAGTAGGGTGAGCTTTGGTAATGAGATCATCGATACACCGTTGGAGACTACTTACGACTCATCTTTCTATCTAACGATTCTAGCTGAATTTCGACAAATACCACGTATATTCAGCAATCTTTGCAACGCTATCCCGGGAGAATGCTCTGGAGAGAGACTTCTTCTGCCGGTGAAGCTGCAAAAAAAAACGGCCCTGAAAGATCAGGGCCGCTCTTGTGGTCACGCTTGATGTATTAAAATTGAACACGTGTGTCGTTTTGATACATCTAATTTGAAACATTGTCGTCAATCAACATCCTGCGGTGTTAGGCTCGTATCTCAGAGCAAAAACCGAAAACAAGGTTAAAAAATGGATAATTGCTGGTCCAAGCCAGACCAAAGGACTGACTTGGACGCTACCTCGTCTCGGTTCCGACCCCGACCAATCGCGTTTGCAATCGGTGGGGCCCACCACTTCCATCTCTCCACTATGCATTAAGCGTGCCAAAGCTGACTGGCGTCATTATTTCTTAGCTTGGCTCCGCTTGGGCTAATGTGTTTTGATTTTGGTTGGTAGCTCAGGCCGCATGCTGGCTTGCGTAAGTTTGAGCCTGATCTGCTCGCATGCACTGCCAAATCGCGACGTGACCCATTACCTAACCGGTAGAGCTTTCCAGTTAGGAACAGCAATTAAGGTTATTTCCCGTTTTGTTCAATATTACGAATTATCGGGACGATTAACGAAATTACGGTGCGAAGGCTTTTCGCACCTCCAACGATTTGACCAGTCATACGGACCGCAACCCGCAAGTTCTGTCCGTGGTCAAGGACCCAATCGATGACTCGGACTCGAAAACGCCCGAGCCGACCCTGAAATTTGATACAAGGATGTAAACCATGCGTTCAGCATTGTTGGTCGCCGCACTTGCCATGATGGTTTGCGGCTTTACTGGTTGTTCTGTTTCTATTACTGGCACACCGGGTGGCAACGGATCCTGTGATGGGTTGACCGCCGGTGGATGTGATGCATTTGCGGGCGGTTGTGATGGCCGCGTGCTTGTCTCCCGACGTTGTGGAGGCGCTTGCAAAGATTGTGCTGGAGGACGTTTCTTCGGGAAACTTCCTTGCCGCACGATCGCTTCGCCGGGCCTTTGTGGGATCGGAACGAAGCTTGGCTGGAACGGTATCGGTTGTTCGAGCTGTGGTGCCGGTGCCATTCACCACTCGGACGGATACCACGAGACATGTCGTGACGCCTGCGGTGGACGCTTTATCGGCGGGCTTGGATTTGGCTGCGGCGGCTTGTTAGGCGGTCGAGGCGGATTAATTCCTGGCTTGCGATTCGGTTGCGGTTGCAACGACGATGCTTGCGACAGCGGCTGCGATGCCGGCTGTGACGCCACCGAACCTTGTGCTACCAACTCGAACTGCGATGATTGTGACGTCACAGCTTGTGACGATTGTGTACCAGCGCCCGGCGGTTTCCTACGCTTGAATCGCTACTGCAGCACCAGCGATGCAGCCGCCTGCGATGCAGCCGCCTGCGACGACGGTGGTTGTGATGGTTGTGCACCGGCTCCCGGTGGATTTGTGGGCCTGAACCGCAATTGCGATACC
>JAAEPL010000095.1 GCA_024232675.1 Planctomycetaceae bacterium | reverse complement strand
TGGGTACCGTCCTCTGATGCGTTATTGGACGAGTCTCCCCAACCGCTGCCGCCGGTGTCATCAAAATCGGTCGTGTTATCGTATGCGACTAGATTTTTAGTTGTATTTGGTGCATTAGATTGGGCATTCCAAAAGCCTCTATTACAGCCCCGCGCCGTTAGGTTTTTGTAGTAACCGCCCGCTGGCGTAAACTCGCTAAACTTAAACCCAAACGTGGAGTGCGTTACGCCAATAGATAAACAAGCATTTGCTTTAGCGCCAAGCGCAGTTGCAAATGATATAATACTCCCCCCAGTTGCTGTAGATTTAGCTATAATGCGCTCGATAGTGGTCCCGTCTATGGCACCAATACAGCCCCAGGCGCTACCGGTTGCTGTATTTAAAACAGATAAATCCTCGAAAATAAAACTATCGTCCCCATCGCCAACTAACTTAAATAAATACAGTGACGTATTTTTCTCGTACCTGGCACCTGTCCCGAAGATTCCACCATGAAAAACGGATGGGTCAACACCAATGCGAAGTTGGAAAGCACCGAAAGTCAAATTGGTGAATGCTGTGCATTCTTTATCTGTTACTGTATAGATTTTGTCATCAGTGTGGATAATCTCCACGTCTTGCGTTAACGTCCCTAATCCATCAACGTAATCACACGCCTGATCGATATTTTCAAAGTCCTGACCCGTTCCGATGTATTTAGTATCCATTATTTAGGTACTCCGCCTAAATCTAAAAAGGTCTTTATTCCTAAGTATTGCGCTGCGTCAGTGTCGCCTTGATGCTCCATTGACCCGAATGTGGCACCTTGATCCCCTGAGCTGTAGCTTGAATGTGCCTTGAAATTCGTTGCAACCTTTATTCCTAATTCAGACAAACGCCTGAAATAGTGGTCTGTTGTACGGGTTCCCTCAACTGGGTCACGGGCGAAGCTAACCAGCCTATCAATCTTCGCTTGTGATATACTTCCGCGATTGCCGTTATGATTGCCACACTCGTAGGCGCTGAAGTTGTAACATCCAAGCGCTTCGATGTGGGCGGCGATATTATTGCTCCACGTCCCACCATCAGCCATGTGAACATCAATCGCATAATCGGCGTACTGCTCATTCGTATAGTTCTCAAAATCATCAGCAATGTCGGTTGAATGCCAATAAGGCGCGATGGAAAATTGACCGCTTGTCATTACCCTTTCGCGATAGCCGGGAACCTCTAATTGTTGGAGTATGCCAGTGGTAGACCCAACTTGGCAGCCCGCAACAACCTCCATATTTTCCTCCCCAATTTCTGCACCAATCAAGTCCCAAATCTCCATAGAGCGTTCTGCATAATTAACACCCTGCGTCTTGGTGTTTAGTGCGGTCTGCTTAAAGCGAATAAATGTGACTGATTCCTCTGGAACCCACCCTGTACTATAATCGGGGTCGGTGTCATCGAGCACGTCAGCACCACGCAATGCCGCCGCTTCGGTCCTGGAAAGGCGAAACGAATCGACAGTCTCCACTATCACATAAAATTCACCACCTTTCGCAAAAGGCCAATCCTTGTGGTAGATGTTAGCGAAACACGCAATTTCTGTGCCTGTAGTCATGTTGTGCCCAACTGATGTACATGTCGCGGTCGTTGGGTCAAAGGTGCCTTCTTGTGGAGATTGGCTGCCATACCAGAACCAAGCCCAACCATCACTAAAACCGGCACCAGGATTCCATATCTCGTTACCTAGTTCTATCTTAACCTTCTTACCGCCCGAGAAATCGAAATACAAATCTATCTGCTGGCCGATATATGTTGCTGCTGCGTCTGTTACTTGGTGCGGGACGTTGTAGTGAAGATTGGCGTCTACCTCGTTCGCTACCTCGCAAGCTACTTGTATTGGCAGTCCTCTAAATACCTGCGCCAGATCATTCGGCGATCTGCGAAGATTCCAG
>JAAEPL010000094.1 GCA_024232675.1 Planctomycetaceae bacterium | reverse complement strand
GGGCAGCCGCTCAGTTGATTGCCTACAATGCATGCGAACGCTGAAAAACCTTTGCCTGATGTGCTAAGCTGTTCTCTCGTAAATCATCTGATCGTATCTACGCTTTTTTGCGGTATCGGAGTGCTTCATGCTTCCTTGCATCAAACTGTTCTGTCTCTCGATTCTTTTGAGCTTTAGCTGGACTGCTGAGTCGGCAGCTCAAGATCCCCCCAACGTGGTCGTGATTTTTATCGACGACCTCGGGTATCGAGACATCGGGCCGTTTGATCCCTTGAATGACAATGATTTTTCCACACCCAATTTAGATCGCATGGCTGCAGAGGGAATGCGGTTTACCGACTTCGTTTCGGCAACGGCTGTGTGCTCCGCGTCGAGGGCGGCATTGCTGACGGGATGTTACAACGGTCGGGTCGACATTCAAGGGGCTCTGGGACCCGGAGCTCGACACGGGTTGGCGGCGGAGGAAATGACGCTGGCCGAGCTTTGCAAACAAAAAGATTACGCAACCGCCTGCTTTGGGAAATGGCACCTCGGGCATCATCGGCCCTTTTTACCCTTGCAGCATGGGTTCGATCATTACTATGGCCTGCCTTATTCCAATGATATGTGGCCATTTCATCCCGACTATGCTGATCTACCTGCCGATGCCGCTAAACGAAAACGTGGCTTTCCCGACTTACCTTTGATC
>JAAEPL010000093.1 GCA_024232675.1 Planctomycetaceae bacterium | reverse complement strand
GTATAACCTTCTTTTTGGGCCGCACCACCGTGTCCACTGGCGGCAACAAATCCGGGAATCGGAATTTCCCAAACACCTAAAAAACTAAGTCCGAAAGCAAAAACGACCGTGACCATCACGATCGTAAACGCTTGGCTTTCAAACAATCCGCCCCAGCCCAGACCCATGAAAGCCGCGAACGCAGCTAATAAAAGAAATACCGAAACAATCCCAGCAGCAAACACCAAGTTCAAAATGAGGACGCGACGAGGGTTTTCTCCCGCTTGTTGGACGAACGAAAGTACCTTTAGGCCAATGACGGGTAGCACACAGGGCATGACATTCAAAATCAAACCCGCGATGAATGCTAACCCCAAAACTGCCGGCAACGATAAGTCAGCAAACTGTCCTGCATTCTTGGTTTTGTTTTCGTAGAGTTCTTGAGCAATGCTACCCACTTCGCCGTAATCAGCATTGTCGGGCTTAAGAAACACCAAATCGTTTTGGCCTTTTTCGTTTTTGGTCCCGATGGGTAGCGAAAATCGAAATTGAACGGCGGTGGCGTCACCCTCACCATTTTCATTTTCCGGCCGCAAACCTAACCAACCTGAAAAGGAATAAGTTTTCTCTTCCATTTTCTTTGGCAACTGGATGGGAAAAATCCAAGTGACCGGCTGGCGATGGACCTGTTTTTCTGTGTCGCCGATTTTGATGAGTTCAGGTTCCACAGAAACGCTAACCTTACCGACCGTCGCCTCATTTCGTTTGTTGAGAACAATCATCGTGGGATTGCTATCGGTGGTCGGCGTCGGTGCATAGGATTCAATGAACCAACCTGCATCAGGTTCAATCTCAATTTTGAGGTTGATCTCGTCACCTGCTTGAGCGGCGGTGTGGTCCACCCATCCGCGGACCACCGCGTTGATATTTTCTGGACGATACTCGTATTGGAAGGTCTCTTTCGCCGTTGTGGATTTTGCTTCCAATACGCCGTCAAATGGGAGGCACGAGCCAGCCGGCCCATCGACACATATTTGTGCGGTGTAATCAATGGGAATGATCAAAGAGTCAGGCTCAATCCCGTCCGCAAAGCGAATGGGTGCGGTCCAAATCACAGTACCGTGGTGCTCTTCTCCAGGATCATCCGCAAATTCCGAGGTGACGATTTTGAAGTCTTGATCGGGTTCGAAAGGACCCGTGATTTCTGCACCCGTAAATCCATCTTCGAGGGTGAGGACGGTGGGTTTACCCGGGCCACCAGGATATTTTGAAGTGATCGAAAAAATATGGCAGTTCTCAGCAACGACCACCTTCACCTGTAATTTGCCAGTCACGCGATCTTCATTGACAGTGAAGCTTGCGCTGAACTTTCCGTCAGGGGTTTCGGGGCCACCAAACGACAATTCTTGAAGGCCCGACTGCAATTCCTGAGCGGAAGCCATCGTCGCGATGACCAAGAAGAAGGGCAGCAAGATTACGGATAGACGATGCATTTTGTCAGGTGCTTAAAGCGATGATTGGGTTCAATTTAACACGGCCCGTACGTGCGGCCGTCAATGTTAGTTATTCGTTGTTCTTTTTCTTTTTTTCTTTGCCGTCGTAGAAGCCGGCAAATTCGACTTCGATTTTTTTATTGTTAAAAGGACGGCAACCTGTGTCACTGCATAGTTGACCCGTGATGTGCAGATCGAAAACGACGTCTTTCAGGTCGGCGGTTTTGGCGACCTTGATAGGTGCCAGTAAAGCTATCTTTCCTTCGTGCTTTTCGATGCGTTGCTCGAAAATAGGATCATTTTCAATCACTTTGGGTTTTTTATCAGCCTTGAACTTGTCGAGAAGTTCAAAATCCTGCGATTTGGCAAGTTGTATTTTGGTCGGCGGAGGGTTGCCGACCTGCGTTAAGGCATAAATATGGTAACCCTTTGGGATTTGGATATTCAAAATGAGCCAGCCTTGGCGTTGATCTTTCTCAATTTGGTAGGTCCCTTGGATCTTTATATCCTTTTGGGCCATTAATGGCTCGGTCGCCCAAAAACACAAAAATACCGCGAACATGGCGACCCAAATATAATGATATCTCATCTGTGTGTCCGTTAATTTGTTGCCTAGAGAGAGGGGCGGAAGGTACCAATAACCCCTGCTTTGCCTCAATGTCAGTATCACGAAGTGAGAGCAAATAAACTGCTATCAACGTTGAAGCTCCAAGCACCTCTACCTTTATCTACCAATCTACATTTTTGAGGCCATAAAATCCATGCGCAAAGAGATCGTTCGTAATCGCTTTGTAATGGGTTTTAAGTCGCCAAACTGACGGTTTTCTAAACAGATCCACTGCAACCAATTGAGTCCCGAAAGAACGATCGTGCTGTCATCAAAAAGAGCGATCAAATCATGTTCGGCCGGTGAAAGCTGGTTTTTCGAACACCACGCGTCCAAGCCCCATTTCCACTCGGCGGGTTGATCGGGGACAAGACTGCCCAAAAGACGTGCGATGTCGCAGGCCATCGTATCCATTCGCATCGCCCCAAAATCAACGAAACCCGACACCTCGTCCCCAGAAAAGAGGACGTGGTCGTGCCATATATCAGCGATCACGGTTTGGATCGGCACTGAAACTTGACTGGCCTTGAGTAAGCGTTGGTGTAATTGACCTGCGAGGCCGAGAAAGCGAAAAATCAGGTGAGCCGCTAAAGATCGAAATTCAGGGTCGGCATGCCCTGCCTCAGTTGCTGATTTGAGGCGGTAAAACCCATCCGTAGGCGCTCTCCCATCGTGCAATTCAGAAAGACGTTTGAGTCTTTGTTGGATGCCTGGGGAGGGTTGGCAGCGTTGCGAATCCGTCTGGAGAGCACGGTGGAACGTCGCTAGTGTTTTCATGGCGGCAGCCAAACGAGCTTGCGAGGGGAGTCTGTGATAGTCAGCTGTGCCGGGCATCCAACGCTCCATTTGCCACAGATGGTCGCCATATTCGACGAGCGTTTCCCGCGTGTTGGAGAACAGCGGCACAGGCAGGAAAGAGCAGCCTTTGGCGTGTGCCAACGCGAGTTGACGATGGATCCAAAGGAGGCGGTTTTCGTCTTCGCAAGCGGCTTGAGGCCAACGACGTAAACACCAAACGTGAGAGGCATCCTCGATTCGCCAAAATCGAGCGCCACTAAAACCACCGCAAGATCCAAGAGACTTGATCACCGGGGTGGTCGAAGCGAAATGTTGGCGGTAAAAAAGGTCCACGATCGTGGAGGCGAAATCTTTGTCCAACCTTTCCTGACCTAACTGGCTAGCGCTAATGAAACTGATAATCGCTGTCATACAGCCTACTCGCTTGCGAGCGCTTCAGGAAGCCTTGACCAAGGTCGGTGTGGATCGGGTTACGGTTTGTGATGCGCAAGAATTTGCCAAACGCGAAGATAAAGTTCCTGTATATCGCGGCCGCAGTCCTGAAACAGATATTTTCCGCAAGATATCATTGGAAATTGCGGTCAACGATGACTTTCTCGAAACGGCTATCGAAACCATCCGGAATGTTGCTAGGACGGGGCAACTGGGGAATGACGGGGACGGAAAGATTTTTGTTTTACCACTTGGGGAAACCGTTCAATTAAGTTCTGAGGATCGTGGAAAAAGCGCCATTTGATTAAGCTTCATCCAAGTCGTTTCACGATCAATTTTGCTAAGCGTATAGTGCTCTGACGGAAGCTGCCGTCGATTTAACCGGGTCTTTTTACCATTGGGAATTCAAGCTGTGGTTCTACATCTATCAAATGATCTTATGTTGGTCGGCAAGGTATCTGCATGGGCAAAAAGCAACGGGATCACCTATCGCAATGCTTCCAGTCCGCAGAAATTTGCGCAGTTACTGAGCGAGGGCGAATGCCGAGTCGTTTTGGTGGATCTGCAAATGAAAAATCTAGATATGGCGGAAGTGTTGCAGAGCGTTAAAGCAGTGGGGCAGGAGATTCCGATTTACGGATATGCCCAGCATGTCATGACTGAGTTAATTCAAGAAGCTGAACAGGCAGGCTTCAATGAGGTCTTAACACGCGGCCAATTCGATCGAGGATTTGCTCGGTTAATGAGTTAAGCCATTGCTTTTCGTGCAGCGTGCGACCATCGGGAAAACGAAATGCATAGCCTATAACCCCAAATACTCATCGGGAAATTCCGAATAGCCGGTGTCGCCAAGTCCCTCGTGATCAAAGAAGTCGGCGATGGTGGCTTTTGCAGTGAAGGGGTGTTCGATTAGATCCATGAGTAATTGCTCTAATGGCTCTGGTTCCATTCGGGCAACATGCATCAGCGATTTTGCTAATAAATCGGCGGAGGGGATGGCGGCAATAAATAATCGCCAGAGTTCACCGCCGGCCTGCATCATCCAGATCTCATGTTCGATCTTGTCCGCCTCGTGCGTGACATACTGATAAGTTTCGTCATCCAGATTGTTTAGACCGTGCATACAAACTAGCTCGGCTGTTCCTTTGGTTAATTCGTGCGAAAGCAGAGGCCACATCCAAGCTCGAGCGTGAACCTGTAATCTGCCGTCGTAGCCTTTAATCACGCCGCCATAACCGGCCGCTGCATTTCTTAAGATACGCCCGGCTCGCGTCGTAGGTTTTTGTAATTCCCCAAATTCGACATTGCCAGTTATCGTGCCGGAGAGGAGGGTTGGATCTATTCCCCATATCTGATGCGTTGCGGAGACCGCCGCTTTGGCGAGCGCAATTCGATGGAGTTTTTCTTTCATGACGGTCCGACCGAGCAGCCAAAAAGTCTGTGCGTATTGAATGCCCGGTGTGGTGGAGACCCCACGTTTTCGCGCCCGTGCTATCGTGTGGCGTTTCGATTGTAGCGAAAGGTTTTCTCCATGTTTGACCAGAAACGGGTGGCCGGAAAATGGGTGTTCCGGTTGGTCGATGCTACTCCAGAATTGACTGGGGAAACCAACAGCAAAAACTAGATCTCCAATCCATTGCGAAAGATGCACGTTCAACGCCATTTTGTCGTACAGTCGCAAAAGACCCGGCTGTATCGCTTCGAGTTCTTGTTTGACCAAATGATGCGCGGTCAGGTAGGTGTGTGATGCCGCTCCCTGAATTAATAAATTAAGGGAGAATCGCTTGTTCAGCTGAGCTTGGCGGTCCGGGTGAAGTGACAAAATTCAAGCCTTGGGCTGAGGCGCAGGTCGTGAAGCCGGCCAATCGGGTTGAAATGGCGAAGGCTCGGGTGACCTTTGCGGTGGGGCCTCGGGAGCTCGCTCTGGTTGAGTTTCCGGTTCGGCAGGCGGTGCGGTCGGTGTAGTTTCGGGCATCGTTTTACTTTTGGTTTTGACGGGTGAAATTATTTTATCCTTGACGGACAGTTCTCACAAATGCCGCTTTGAAAGATGGCCAAAATACCCCATGGCAACTACAAAATTTCACCTACCATTTGACGCCGGCGGCCACGTTAATACGATTGACGTTTTGTTACTCAATGTCCCAACGCATGTGGAAAAAGATGTTTCGAGCTTTAATTTTCGGTTTATTACTGGCAGCGGCAGTAAACGGCAACGCTTGGGCCCAAGCGGAAAAAACCGTTCCAGTTCCGGCAAAAAGGCATTTTGAGTTCGTCTATTCGGGTGTCATTACGGATCTGCCGAAAGGGGCGACCGTTCGTGCCTGGATTCCTCTGCCGCCGAGTAACCAAGAACAGCAAGTGGTCCGCAAAGTAACGGAAATTCCAGGCAAGGCTCGTGAGACGCAGGAAACCGTACATGGAAATAGAATGCTATACGTTGAATTTCAGGCCCAATCGGCTAGTGAGTTGCCTTTTCGCTTGGAATACGACGTCACTCGTAATGAACTGAATTCCCTCGCCAGCAAAGGCGGCGAGCGTCTTACGAGCGAGCAAGAACGAATTTATTCAGCCCCCAATCGTTTGGTGCCGATCGACGGGAAACCAGCTTCTTTGCTAGACGGATCGGAGTTGCCCGAGGATCCTATCGAATCCGGTAGATTTCTCTACGACCTGGTTGAGAAATACATGTCCTATGACAAATCCAATCCTGGTTTTGGGCAAGGGGATGTACTGTGGGCTTGCGACAGCAAAACCGGAAACTGCACAGATTTTCATAGCCTGTTCATCTCGCTCGCCCGCAATCAACAGATCCCTGCCTTTTTTGAAATTGGGTTCCCTCTGCCAGTCGAGCGCGGGCAGGGAAAGGTGGGTGGTTACCACTGTTGGGCAAAGTACTATGCCAAAGATCACGGCTGGGTACCCGTTGATATTTCGGAGGCGGATAAGCATCCAGATTTGCGGGAATATTATTTCGGCAACCTTTCGGAAAACCGGATGGCCTTCAGCAAAGGCCGCGACATTGATTTGGAACCCAAGCAAAGTGGCGAATCATTGAATTATTTTGTCTTTCCGCATGTCGAGGTGGACGGAGAACTTTGGCCCAAGGCGAAAATTAAAATGGAATTCCAGTATCGAGATATCGACTGAGTTTTCGATTGTTAGCGACTCATAAAAAAAGCCACCTTCCGTTGCTGCGGAATGGTGGCTTTTTTATGTTTTCGAACTTGCGATCGATTATCCGTCCTTGGCAATGCAGTAAAGCATGCCGTCTGACCTAATAAACATTTGGCCATCCGCAACTGCGGGCGTACCACTGAAGCGACTTTCATCGCCTTCGAATACGTTGTCGGCAATGATTTCGAAATCAGGAGTGGCTTTGACCACGTGCACGGTGCCACTTCTGCGAACGACAATCATCTTGTCGTCAACGACGATAGGCGATGCGTAACTGGAATTGGGGAAGCGTTTGGGTCCCGGAGCTTCAAGCCGCTTTTTGTTGGCTTCGGTGCCATCATTGAGATTGAGGCATGTGGCGATACCACCGGCACCCAACCAGTAGAGATGCTCACCGTATACGATCGGTGTGCCAATGCTTGACGTTACCGGTTGTGTCCAAACGGTGTGGGTCTCAGTGACATCTCCTGAACCTCCGCAACGCACAGCCAACGCCTTCCCTTGGCGACCACCCAGTGTGTAAACGATTCCATCATTGGCAACGACACTCGCAGTGATCGCATCTTTGATGGGGGTTTGGGCGGACCAAAGTTCTTCACCGTTGTCGGGATTGAATGCAATGATGCGTCCCGGAACACTGTAAATTAACTCGGGACGCCCCGTATCGACCAGCACTGGGGTGGACCAGCTGTTGGTGAATTTTTCATCATCCACGCGCCAAGCTTCACTGCCATCGCTTTGCTTCAAGGCGATCAGCGTGTGCCCTTCAATGCCGGCGTTTACAATCACTAAATCTTTGTACAGCATCGGACTGGCACCGGCTCCCCATTTTGCCGGATCGGAAAAAGTTCCAACGCTCGTTTGCCATTTACGATTGCCTTCCAGATCCCAAGCAACGACTCCTGATTTACCGAAGAATCCGAAAACTAACTCGTCATTGGAGACAGGCGTACTACTGGCGTAGCCATGGTCGGTTATGAAGCCGCGGTATTCATCTTCGTCGACAACGGAATCAATGGTGTCCCGCCAAAGTTCTTTGCCGGTACCGCGATCGAAACAGAGGAGGTGGCGTTTGAGATCACTCGGGTTACCTGGGTTTCTGCTGTCGACGCCGTAGCCGGTGTAGCAAGTGACGAATACCTTGTCACCCTGCACGATGGGACTCGACGATCCTGGCCCGGGCAGCTCCGTTTTCCACGGGGTGTTTTTTTTGTCTGACCATTCCTGTGCAAGATCCGTATCCGTAACGATCCCTGTTCCGTTGGGGCCGCGAAAACGGTTCCAGTTAGAATCTTGGGCGGAAACAGGCAGTACAAATGCAAGTAAAGCGAATAATAAAAAAGGGATTTTCAACAGGCCAGTCATAGAGATTTCTCCGGGGTTACTACAAACGTTTCCCCCTGATTATCTCGTATTCCGAAGATCCTGAAAACAGCCGTTCAGGCAAAACGTGGAAACGCTGGCAACTCAATTGAGGCTGAACCATCAATTCGTAGCGACTGGTCTTAAGCGTGCGATATTCTTTTTCATGTGGCTTACATAGTCCCCTTCGGTGGGAGCACTAGCAAGTGTGTCAAAGCGGATGACGTGGAGACCGCGTTTCTGAAATTCCTGGGCTGTCTGCTCATCAAGTTTCCCTGACCAGAGCACGCCTTGAGTCTTTTGTTTTTCTAACAGTGCGTCTAATTGAGCCCATTGCTGGGGGTCGATTGCACTATTTAACGGCCAATTCAAATTTCGAAACTTAGCTCCTGTGGCCTGTGCCAAATATTGGTAGACAGGTTGTGCGGCAATTAAGTTTCCTTCACGAACGAAAGGACTTCTTTCGATTAACATTTGCTCGAGTGCCTTCAGTTGCTCCTCAAGTAACAGAAAATTGGCTTCGTACTCTTCTTTGTGAGCAGGATCTAACGCGATCAGGTTATCCGTGATTGTGCGAGCTTGGCGGATTGCTAAGTCAGGGTTTACCCAAGTCGAATAAGCCGTCTCGGTTTCTGTTTTTTCTCCCTCTGGTCCGTGTTGGTGAGCGATGTCTTGCGCAATTTCGACCCATTCGTCCTGTATTGATTGACTCGTGTCCACAATTGATGATTCGGACAAAGTCACCATGGGTAACCAAGATTCGAAACCGCCGCCGTTGATAAAAACTTTGTCCGCTTGTTGCATTTTCATAACGGTTGCCGCCGCAGGTTGCCAACCGGAGGGACCCTGCTGCGATAGGTCTTTTGCAACGGGAAAGGTCACATCGATCCAGGGACCAGCGAGCTGTTTTGCGAAAAAGCTC
>JAAEPL010000092.1 GCA_024232675.1 Planctomycetaceae bacterium | reverse complement strand
GATGGAAAGGCGACCTCCAACACGCCAGCCGAAATTCCTATGGCGATTCCCTTGGCGATTCCCATGGCGGAAGTTTTAGAAGAAGAGCCAAAGGATTACTCAGTTGCTGAATCGCCACCAACCCCACCAATCTTGGTGCTGAACAAGGGCCGCAGAAAAAGCAAAGTGCTGCCGTTTTTCATGCTCGCAATCTTATTGCTTATCACCGCGGGCATAAGTTATGTGGGGTTTGAGTCGGTTGTAAAACCCATGCTAGAAGGCAACTCACCCAATCTTGCCCTGCTACCGACTCAGCAAACTCCCTCGGGCACCAGGCCGGATAGTCCCCCCGACACTCTTCCGGACAGTCGGTCGATACCGAAGAAACGCCCCTCCAGCGAGGTTCCTTCGTTCCCCCCCAAAAAAAATAGCGTTCCGAAATCCCAACCAAAACCTGACGCTAAGCCACCCGTGCAAACACCCCCACCCGTGCAGCCCGTTCCCACTCAAACCGCACCGGCTGAAACATCTTGGGCTAACCTGACACCAGCAGAGTTCCCCTCCGCACTTGGGTTCTTGCATCACATTGAGGCAGCCAGCCTTTGCATGAAACGTCGTGAATGGAAGCGTATGGATAAACTTTTCGAGGACGCCAGAGTTTTTGTGCGTGATCAAAATTCGCTAGACATCTATCTCGAACATCAACGGGTCGCCGAAGCTTATCGAAATTTCTGGCAGCGTGTGGAAAAGAATGCCAGAGAACTGGCCTCCATGAAAGAGTTCAAGATCAATGATAGAACGCTTGTTATCGTCGAAGCAAAGCCAGATTCACTGGTTTATCGAGTGGGCGGGAATCGCATTGAAAACCGTTACCAACAACTACCGCTCCTAGTGGGTTTGGCCGTTTGTGAACAAGGTGCGAGTGGAGCTTACGAATCCATTGCCAGTGACCGTCTCGTTGTTTATTCCGTGGCGGCAAGATTTAACCAAGAATACCTGCCAAAGGCGCGGGAACTAGCTAACCAAGAGGAACAGCTTGGCTATTCCACCTCGGCATTGAGGGCGTTTTACGAAAAAGATATTGAGTCGCTGTACCAGCTCGAGCGTATCGAACCAGTCACCGCAAAAGAAATACGGCGAGACAAACTTATTTCTAAAACCGCGAAGAGCGAACCAGTGATGCGGGAGATTACCCAACTTGACGCCGCCGAATTTCGCCAGCGGATGGGCGAACTCAAAATGGCTTTGCTAACGAAACCAAGTTCCGAAAACACCAAGGCCAGCGTCATGCTTCAATTCGGTATCGATCGCAGTGTGGTGAGCCAAGCACCCGATTTGCTGACGGAGTTCTTGGATATTAAGCGACGTCGCGCCCAAGTTGGTGGAGCGAAACCGGCCTATTTGGCTCAGTACCAAAAAATGTCCAACCGCAGACTCGACGAAAAAACGGTCAAACGCCTATTCGTACAGATTATGGAGCTTCACCGAAAAGCGAAACTGGCGAAAAACGACGCCCGGGCAGCCGAGATACTGGCATTGGCGGAGCAGGTCGCTGAAAAACACCAATTGTCAGAAGAAGCTAACTGGCTGAAACGTAACTATGGTGAAATGCCCTCCCACAAAAATGGTTCTTTAGGTCTCTAAATGAACCTTCATGCAGCGATGCCACCGTCGGCAGTGGAACGTCCAATGGTGTTGTGCTTTTCCGCAGATTTTTTACGATGTGGCTTGAATTGCGACGCCGCGAAGGAACGTTCCAGTCGGTTTGCCATTCAGAGTTGATTTGACTGATTTTTAGAGTCAAGAAAACCGATAAAAATTCACGGAACGACTCTGTGAAAATTTTCACGAGCTTTATAAACTTTTAGGTGTCCGACCGTTATGTAATTTTGGTCGGGAAGTACGTGAAAGCCATCGCGTTTCACAAGCCGGCTGTTAAGAGACAAAACATGTTGCATCAAATCAAGCGTGGACTGAATGTTCCTATCGCAGGAGTGCCGGTTCAGACTATTTCGGCAGGCCCCACCGTTAGCTCCGTCGCTCTCATCGGCGACGACTATATCGGTATGCGACCGCGGATGTTGGTAAACGTTGGCGACCGAGTAAAAGCGGGGCAGCCCGTCTTCGAGGATAAAAAGGTTGAGGGCGTCATTTTTACGACACCCGCCAGCGGCGTTGTCACTGGGATCAATCGCGGTGAAAAACGCAAGTTCGAATCTTTGGTGATCGAACTGGATGGGGACGAGCGAGAGCAGTTCGACAGCCATACTTCCCTGGAAGGTCTTTCCATGGAAAACATTCGTGGTCATCTGGTGCGAACTGGCGAATGGACGGCATTGCGAACCCGCCCTTTCAGCCGCACTCCACATCCCGAAAGCCACGCCAGCTCAATATTCGT
Organism: Planctomycetaceae bacterium; assembly: GCA_024232675.1. GTDB lineage: Bacteria > Planctomycetota > Planctomycetia > Pirellulales > Pirellulaceae > CAJQPP01. Next base: position 1,596 of record JAAEPL010000092.1, on the reverse strand, counting down.
AACGGCGATGGACAGTAACCCGCTGGCTCCGGAAGCCGAATTGATCATTAGTAATCACAAGGAAGCTTTTGTTTTCGGGCTAAGGATCGTCGCCCAAATAAATCAGGGCAAAGTTTACGTTTGCACCCGGAACGATTCCCGTGTGCCTGGCAACGAAATTGACGACGTGCATTTTGAGTCATTCTCAGGCCCGCATCCCGCCGGTCTTCCCGGCACGCACATTCACCGTCTGGACCCCGTCAACGCCGATCACATTGCTTGGACGATTGGTTATCAGGATGTGATTGCTTGGGGGCACCTGTTCCTAACGGGCGAGATCATGTCCGAAAAAACGGTTTCCCTGGCAGGGCCCGTCGTCAAAACACCCCAGCTTTACACCACTTACCGTGGTGCCAATCTGATGGATTTAACCGCGGGTAACATCGACAACCCCAACAGCCGAATAATCAGCGGCTCCGTCCTATCCGGTCGTAAAGCAGTTGAACCGGTTCAATATTTAGGTCGCTTTCACAACCAGGTCTCGGTCGTGGAAGAAGGGAATTTCAAAGAGTTTTTGGGTTGGCAAAAACCCGGAGCGAAAAAATTCTCAGTCACCAAGGCTTACTTGGGTTCATGGTTGAAAGGCAAACGCTTTGACATGAACACCAACATTAACGGCGGTTATCGCACGATGGTCCCTATCGGTACCTACGAGCGTGTCATGCCCATGGACATTTTACCAACGCAATTGCTGCGTGCCCTGATTACCGGTGATACCGACAAGGCACAGCAACTGGGTTGTCTGGAACTGGACGAGGAAGACTTGGGTCTTTGCACCTTTGTCTGTCCCGGCAAATACGAATACGGAAACATCCTCCGCGAGAATTTAACTCGCATCGAGAAAGAAGGATAAGGTCCCGATGAAGTTGCTTCGCAATCTACTGGACAAGATCGAGCCACAATTCAAACAGGGCGGTAAGCTGGAAAAGCTCTACCCGCTGTATGAAGCCAATGACACTCTGGTTTTTTCACCAGACCATGTCACGGCAGGCAACACGCACGTGCGCGACGCCATCGACACCAAGCGCATGATGACGATGGTGATCGTCGCTTTACTGCCTTGTGTTTTTATGGCGATGTACAATACCGGCTACCAGGCGAATAAGATCATACAGGCGGCCTACACCGCCACTGATGGTCAAATCGTGGAGACCCTAAAACAGGGCAATGGTTGGTGGCGATACGCCATTATGGACGCTATGGGCGTCAGCTACATTCAGGCAGGTGACTTTTACACTAATCTGACGAATTTCGATCTCGGATTGATCTTTGCTTGCGTAGTTCACGGCGCGCTTTACTTCTTGCCCATGTACATCATCACCTTGATTGTCGGTGGGCACTGCGAGGTATTATTTAGCGTTGTACGAAAGCATGAGATCAATGAGGGCTTTCTGGTTACCAGTATGCTCTATCCTTTGACCCTGCCTCCGGAGACTCCACTGTGGCAAGTTGCCATCGGGATTGCCTTCGGCGTCATTGTCGCAAAAGAGATATTTGGGGGCACCGGAACCAACTTCCTCAATGTGGCTCTTACCTCCCGAGCGTTCCTGTACTTCT